>JBILXX010000018.1:0-42932 GCA_044378095.1 Polaromonas sp. | reverse complement strand
AAAAACGCCAGAAACACCGCCTGGTTGGCCGATGCGCCGCAGTGCGGCTGCACATTGGCGGCATCTGCGCCGTAAAGCTTCTTCAGCCGGTCAATGGCCAGCTGCTCGGCAATATCAACAAACTCGCAGCCGCCGTAGTAGCGCTTGCCGGGGTAGCCTTCAGCGTATTTGTTGGTCAGTTGTGAGCCCTGCGCTGCCATGACGGCAGGAGAGGCATAGTTTTCGCTGGCAATCAGTTCAATGTGTTGCTCTTGCCGGGCATTCTCAGCCTGGATAGCGGCAAAAATTTCGGGGTCGGCTTGTTCAACCAGAATATTGCGGTGGTACATGGTGGCAGTCCTTAAAAGACGTGATCCCTGCTTTCATCGAATGAAGCGGATGAAACAAGGGCTGCCCAGGCGAACGGCTGAACGCTAAAACCGGTTTCAAACCAGCTCTAGCGGTGCGCTTCCCAGTGGTGTCCCACGTCAGCCAGATTGACCAAAAGGTCTTCCAGCCTATCGCCAGTTGCGCACGATTTGAGTGTACCGCAGCCATGCGGTGGCGCGCTTGGTCAGGAGATCAGCGCGGCGATGTTTTCAGTGGGTTTGGCGTCGTCTTCAACAGGCGCCAGCTTGACGGGCATGGTACGGACTGGTTGCGGTACGCTCTTGCCGCCCACCACGCCCACCACGGCCAGCAGCCGGGCGTGCTCGGCCATGACTTTGCTGGCATAGCCGCCGTCGTCAGCCAACTTAGCAGCGCCAACATAAAACTTCAGGCCACCCTCCACCGAGCCGGCGCGTTGAATGCACTCTTGCAAAACTTTGACGCCAACCCGCAGATTGGTGACCGGGTCAAACGCCGCCAGTTTGCCGCCAAAGTTTTCATACTTGTCGGTGTGGACTTTGGTCATCACCTGCATCAGGCCCTGCGCGCCCACCGGGCTCTGGGCAAACGGGTTAAAACCCGACTCGATGGCCATGATGGCCAGTATCAGCGTTGGGTCCAGTTTGGCTTTGGCACCAATCTCGAAGGCTTCAGACACCAGCACGCTCAATGGCTCAGGCGCCACGCCATACTTGCGCGACAGCCAGAAAGCCAGAGCAGCCTGCTGCTTGGGCAGGTCTTTGGGTTCTGCGGCTGTGGCGCGGTCGATGGCTTCTTGCTCGGTAAAGCCAATGGCGATTTCTTGCCGCTCTTGCAGCCAGGTGATCAGCTTTGCTTCACCTGCCAGGCGCAGGTCAGGCCGGGCCGTCAGGGTGATGATGGCAAACACCAGGCCCAGGCCCAGCAGCGCAAAGCTGTTGTGGGTGATGTCAAAAAAGCCCTGGGCAATGTCGTGGGCCACATTGGCGGCGCTGCTGCGCGCGTTGCCAAGCTGCCTTTTGGCGGATTGCCTTAGCGTTGAAAATGCTGCTGTCGTCATAGCACTCCTTGTCGTACGTCTGCGGGTTTTCAGGCCGCTGGCGTGGATTTGAGTCGCCATCCCGGCTGACCTGGCCCATGGGGCAGGTGGCGTAGTCGGATGTTGACCCGGTTGAATCAACTCAACACTTGGTTGATGATGATCAAGAGATTCGGGTTGTCCCCTAGTTTTTGGGGCTGGGCGGATTTTAAAAGCGTGTTTAATAACCTGTCAATAATAATGAATTGATTTGTTATATCTTTTTCGTGGTTTAACTGAATCTTTCCTAGCCAAAACCCGCTAAATCAAGCAGTTACACGTGTTTTTTGAGGGATTACTCTAAGTCACTGTTACTTTATACATGCTTTGGCAAAACCGGCCGACTGTGGAAATCATCACATTTGTGTTCAATCACAGCGGGTGGTGTGATTGAAAAGATTGTCTTGTGCCGCCTGCGCACCGGGCGTAGTCTTCAGTTGTCCGAGTCAATCGGGCATCGTCAGGTAACCAACCCTGGCAAATCCTGAAGGCAATCACTTGCTTTCTGCGCTTGAAGGGCGATTCATCCCCGTCAGGCGAATCCCGGCAGCATGAGCATTTATGCTAGCTGCCAACCCCGACGGGCTTGACTTGTCGGGGTTTTTTTATGGTCGCTGCCTTGCCTAAAAGCTAAACTTTAGCCATGACAAGCAAACTCCTCGATTGGTCAGCCAGGGCTGGCGCAGTGGCTCAATCCCCGAAGTGGCGGCGGCGTGCGGCATTGGCGCTGGGGGGCTTGCTCATTTTTTGGGCTTTGGCCTGGGCACTGGTGCCCGTCATTGCCAAATCCCAGATCGAAAAAATAGCGTCGGCCAAGCTGGGCCGTGCAGTCACCGTTGGCGGCATTGACTTCAAACCCTGGTCTCTGGAATTGGCGGTCAATGACCTGAAAATTGCCAGGCAAGACTCCCCTGATGCCCAGCTCAGCATTCAGCGTGTCTATATAGATGCAGAGCTTGAATCGCTGTTGCGGCTGGCACCGGTGGTGGACGCGGTGGCGCTGGACTCGCCTGAAGTGTCATTCACCCACCTGGGCGACGGGCGTTATGACATTGACGACATTCTTGAAAAGCTCAAAAGCCCGCCTGATGCCAAGCCTGCTGAGCCGCCCCGTTTTGCGCTCTACAACCTGAGTCTGAGCAGCGGGCAGGTCAGTTTTACTGACAAAGCTGTAGGCAAAACCCACGAGTTGAGGGCATTGAATCTTTCTGTGCCTTTTTTGAGCAATTTGCAGTCCAAACGCGAGGTGAAGACCTTGCCGCGCCTGGCCTTCAAGCTCGGCGGCAGCAACTTTGACTCTGCCGCCGAGGGCACGCCTTTTGCCCAAACCCACAAGACTGAGGCCACTTTCAGGCTCAGCAACTTTGACCTGGCACCGTATTTGGGCTACCTGCCCGCCAGCCTGCCTTACAAGCTGGTGGGCGCGGTCATCCATGCGGATGCCAAGGTCGCGTTTGAGCAAAACCCGGACACGGTGGTCAGGGTGTCGGGCGTTGTGACGGCTGACAAGGTGCGCTTGCTGGACAAGCCAGGTCAAGAGCTGCTGGCTTTCGATCAACTCAAAATCAGCATGGACGACGTGCGCCCGCTGGCCCAATCGGTCAGGCTCTCAAGCATTGAATTGACGAATCCGGCTTTGAACATCAGCCGTGACCGGGCGGGGCGCTTGAATCTGCTGCCTGCAGCTGAAATGGATGCTACTAAATCAGGAGCTGCTCGCACCCGTATTCAGGGTGCTAAGGGTCAAAATGATGCTCAAAAAGAGGCCGAAACAGCGTCAAAACCGCCTCCAGCACCTCAAACGCCATGGAAAGTAGACATTGCCAGCATCGCCGTGCGTGGCGGCACTGTGAACTGGCTGGACGAAACGCTGGCCAAGCCTGCGCAGGTCAAACTGGGCGCTGTGACGCTGGACGCCTCCAGAGTCGCCATGCCTTTTGCGCCTGATGCGCCGCTGGAATTCAGGGGCTCAGTGGCGCTGGCCGCCTCAGCAACTGTTCCTGCAACGCTTAACTTCAACGGCACAGCGACTGACCAGACTCTAAGTGCCAGCACCACCGTTGCCGCCTGGCCTTTGAGCATGGCGGCCAAATACGTTGGGCAGTTTTTGTTGCCCGCCCTGGGTGGCCAACTTGATGCCACGCTGGGTGTGACCTGGCAAGCCAAGCCGCAAGCCATTCGTATCACCGCGCCGCAGGTCTCGTTAAGCGACGTGCTGCTGGCTGAAGGCAAAACGTCGCTGGTCTCTGTCAAGCGCATTCAGGTAGACGGCGCTGACATTGACCTGGCAGGCCAAAGCTTCAAAGCCGCCAAGCTGCAAGTCATACAGCCCAAGGCGCTGGTGGACCGCGATGCCGACAAACGCTGGATGTTTGATCGCTGGCTTATTGACAACAAGAGTGAGAACAAAACGTCTACCCCCGCACCCGCGCCCACCACCGAGGCCACCCAGGCCAACGCTCCCGCCTGGGCCGTAGCCATCGGCGAGGTGAATCTTGCCGGCGGTGCCATGCAGTTTGTTGACAAGGCTGGCAGCAAACCGGTGGCTTTTGATGTGAATGCGGTCAACGCCCAGCTCAACAACCTGGTGCTGGACGACAAATCCACCCCTAAAACCGTTGCCGCCAGGCTGATGCCGCTGTCAGCATCGCTGCGCCTGACGGCGGGCCGGTTTGAGCCCGGCAAGCTCAACTTCAAAGGCAACCTTGGGCTGACGCCTGTGCAAGTTCAGGGCCAGTTGCTGGCCGAGCGCTTGCCGGTGCAGGCGTTTGAGCCGTACTTTGCCGATGCGCTGAACATTGAGCTCTTGCGCCCTGACGCCAGCTTTAAAGGCAAAGTCGCTTACAAACAGACGCCTGCGGGCCCGTCGGTACAAGTCAATGGCGACGCGGCGCTGGAAGAACTCAAAGCCAACACCCTGGCGCCCAGTGAAGACCTGCTGGACTGGAAGGCCCTGAGCCTGCGCGGCCTGGGTGTGGCGCTGGAGCCCGGCAAGCCGACGCGGGTGGATGTGCAAGAAACCGTGCTGAGTGATTTTTTTGCACGGCTGATTGTTTTGCCCGACGGGCGGATTAATTTGGCTGATCTGGTGAAGTCGGCCAATGGGGCAACGTCTACCATTGCAAGTACAACGCCAACCGCTATAAATACAGGAGCTCCTTACGCCCGTCAACAGGGCGTTACAGCATCAAATGATGCTAAAAAAGTGCCTCAGACTGCCGTTTCAGGCACTTCCAGCATTGCCAACGCCCCCATCATCAATTTTGGTCCCGTCAGCCTGGTCAATGGCCGTGTTGCGTTTTCAGACCGCTTTGTCAAACCCAACTATTCAGCCAATTTGAGCGACCTGACCGGCAAGCTCAGTGCGTTTTCATCGGTGCCAACGGGAGGCAGCTTCAGCTTGGCAGACCTGGAGCTGCGGGGCAGGGCAGAAGGCACCGCATCGCTTGAGATTTTGGGCAAGCTCAACCCGCTGGCCAAGCCGCTGGCGCTGGACATCACGGGCAAGGTGCGTGACCTGGAGCTGCCGCCGCTGTCGCCGTACGCCATCAAGTACGCGGGCTACGGCATCACGCGCGGCAAGATGAGTGTGGACGTCAGCTACCTGGTGCAGCCCGACGGCAAGCTCACTGCCAAAAACAAGCTGGTGCTCAACCAGCTCAGCTTTGGCGACAAGGTCGAAGGCTCGACCGCCAGCCTGCCTGTCAAACTGGCCGTGGCACTGCTAAGTGACCGCAATGGCGTCATTGACCTCGATTTGCCGATCAGCGGCTCACTGAACGACCCGCAATTCAGCATCGGCCCGATCATCATCAAGGTCATTGTCAACGTGATCGTCAAGGCGATCACCGCGCCTTTCAGTTTGCTGGCAGCGGCCTTTGGCGGTGGCGGCGACGAGCTGGGCACCGTGCCCTTTGCCAGCGGTAGCGCGGTACTGGGTCTGGAAGCCAGGGCCGGGCTGGACAAAGTGGCCAAGGCACTGACTGACCGCCCCAGCCTGAAGCTGACCGTTGTTGGTGCCAGCAATCTGGAGGCTGAAGCGGGCGGCTACAAGCGCGCCCGGCTGGACGAGCTGGTGCGCGCTGAAAAGCGACGCAGTGTTGCAACTGGCGGTGGCACGGCAACAGCGGTCGTCAGTGTGTCAGTAGCTGAATACCCGGCCCTGCTCAAAGAAGTTTATAAACGCGCCGACATCACCAAACCCCGCAGCGTGATTGGCCTGGCCAAAGATTTGCCGGTTGACGACATGGAAAAGCTCCTGCTGGCCGACATCAAGGTCAATGACGACGCCATGCAGGCACTGGCCTTGCAGCGCGGTGTGGCGGTCAAAGAGTATTTGGCGAGTAAGGATTTGCCGCTGGAGCGCTTGTTTTTGGGAGCTGGTAATGCTGGCAAACCTGATGCAAAAGCAGAAGCTAAACCTGACGCCAAATGGGTGCCACGCGCCGACCTGAACATTGCCATGTAGCCTTGCTGGTTTGGCTCATCCATAAATCAGCGAAAATACATGCTTCGCGTTTTTAAACGCACTTTCATTTCCTATCTTTACGCAAGCTGCCAGCTATCAGCGGCCCGCGCTCCACATGTTCAAATCATCCAAACCCGCTCCTGCTCCAGTACCCGCCGCCAAAACCACGCCTAAGTCTGATGCACATCCACTTGATGGCCTGACGGGTGGGGCGTTTTCGGCACCAACGTCTGGCGAGCGCACGGCGCGCATCCGCACCTGGCTGGCGACCGAGCCGACTGCTGAGCAAATGGCCGATGTGTACAAAGACCTGGCCAACCGCGACAAGGGCGCGGCCAAGCCCCTGAAAGAAAAGCTCGACGAACTCAAACGCAGCAAGGGCCAGGAAGCCATTGCCGCTGAATGGGCTGACAAGGCTAATGCGCTGCTGGCTTTAGGCAAGCTCAACCTGGCCGATGCGCTGGCCTGGCAGCGTGATGCCGCCAAGGCGGGTGCGCCGCTGTCCAAAGAGCCGCTGGCCACCGTCAAGGTCAAACTGGCTGAGCGGGTTAAAACCATCGAAGACCTGCAGCACCGCACCCAGGTGCAGCGCGAGGCGGCTGTGCTGCTGGGCCAGCGCATCGAGGTGCTGTCCATCAAGCCGTGGCGCGATGCGCAGACCGCGCTTGAGGCGCTCACGCCCGACATCGCCCACTGGCAAACCCAGGCTGATGAGATTGCCAGCGACACCAACTGGGCCAGTGTGGACACAAAGTTTCCGCCGCTGCTGGATGCATCACGCGCTCAGCTACTGGTGGTGTGGGACGCGTTTCAGGCCGCGCTGGCTGTGACGGTCAAAGCCGCTGAAGACAGCGCTGCACCCCTGCCCGCTGTGCCCGTGTGGGCTGACGAGCTGCGTGCCGCGCGTGGTGTGCCAGTTGCACCGGCTGATGCCCGCCCGGCCAAAGCCAAAATTGACCCGGCAGTCCTCAAGGACATGCGCGAAAAAGCCAGCACTATCGTGCAGGCTGCCATTGCCAAACTGGAGCATGAAGTCGGCGAAGGCCACGGCAAGGCCACTCCTAAAGTAGCTGCTGATCTTCGCACTGCCTTGCAGCAAAACATCCGCAACATTGACAGCAAACTCGAAGCTGCCGCCCACGCCGCGCTGACCGCTGCGGGCGAGCTGGAAGGCTGGCAACGCTGGCGCGCTGACCAGATCCGTGAAGAGCTGGTCGGCAAGGCTGAGGCATTGCTGGTCAAGCCGCTGGGCGGCCGCAAACAACAAGACGCGCTGCGCCATATGCGCGACTTGTGGAAGACATCAGACCAGGGCGGCACGCCCAACCACGCGCTGTGGAAGCGCTTTGACGATGCCTGCAACGAAGCCTACAAAGTGGTCGAGGCCTGGCTGGAAACCGTCAAGGAGCAAACCGAGACCGTCAAAGCCCAACGCCAGGTGCTGATTGACGAAGTCACCGCCTGGGCCGATGCGAACAAGACAAATACCGACTGGAAAATGCACATCCGCAGCCTGAACGGCTTTGTGGAGAAATGGCAAAACGGCGGGCATTTGGGTGAAAAGGTGTTTGCAGAAATTCAACCGGTGTGGAAAGCCGCGATGGACGCTGCCGACACGCCGCTTAAAACCGCGCGCGCTGAGAGCATTGTCCGCCGCAAAGCCATGATTGACGAAGCCGTGGTGCTAGGCGCAGAGCCTGTGCTGCACATTGATGCCGTCAAACATTTGCAACAGCGCTGGCAGCAAGAGGCGCAAGGCGTGCCGATTGAGCGCAAGCAAGAGCAAAAAATGTGGGATGCGTTTCGCAAACCGATTGACGACGCCTTCCAGCGCAAAACGCTGGAGCGTGAAAAAGCCGCATCGGCTTTGGGCGAATTTGACCGCATGGTGGTCGAAGCCGCCAAAGCCGTGGAGGCCGCCACTGCCAGCGGCGATGCGCAGCAGATTCACGATGCAGCCAAGGCGCTGGAAGCGATTGTCAGCGGCAAGGTGCCTGTTGCCGCCCCAGCCTCTGCATCTGGCGAAAAAGCCCCTGAAACTGCTGAAAAAGCCGAAAATTCAGTATCAAATGAGGCTCAAACTCAAGAGATACCGGCGCAAGCAGCTCCTGAAACAGTAGCAGATGAAACTGTTTCACCTGTCGCTGAAAACGCCGAGCCTGCAGCTGAAACGACGCAGGCCGCACCAGAAGCCGCCCCTGCAGCTGCCGTCCCACCCAAACCCGCCAAACCCATCGTCGCCATGCGCGGTGACGACCGTCCCGGTGCCCGCCGTGCTGAACCCGCCCCTGCGGGCCGTGGCGGCAAGTTTGGTGACCGCAAAGATTCAGGCAAACCGGGCGGCAAGCCAGGCAGCAAGCCCGGCGGCCCACGCCAGAGCACCGAGAACAAGTTTGAGCCCTATCGTCCCGAGCGTGAAGACCGCCCGCGTTTTGCAGACCGTGAGCAACGCCCAGCGTTTGAAGAGCGCGGTCCGCGTCTGGGTGACGCCGCCTTTCGTGCCCAACGCGAAGCGTTTGAGGCTGCCAACCAGGCGCTCAAAAAGCTGCACGTACAAGCGCACGGCGAAGTGCTGACCAACGTCATCACCGCCTGGGAAAAGCGCGACGCAGCCCTGTTGCCTACCGCGCAAGATTTGGGCAAGGTGGTGTCCCCTGCGGTGCTCGGCGCTTGGGCCAAAGCGGTGGCCACACCGTCAGGCAAAGATGCGGCTGAGTCATTGTTGCGCCTGGAGATGGCCGCTGAAGTGCCCACACCTGCCGAACACATCAGTGCCCGCCGCATGTTGCAACTGACATTGCTGACCAAGCGCAACGCCGCCACACCGCAAGAAAGCTGGGCTGAAGACACCGCCAAAGTGCTGGCCGCAGACTTTGACGCCGCCAACGCGCGCCGGGTGCAAACGGTGCTGAAAGTGCTGCTCAAACGCTGAACGGGCTTGGGCCTCTTGACACCTCTTGATTCATGCCGCATGATGGCATGAATCAAGTTTCAATTGTGTCAAGGAGTCAACATGCTCAAAGAAGTCGGCGCCAGCGGCCAGATATCACTGGGTAAAAAATACGCAGGCCAGTTGTTTGACGTGGTTTTTGCGCCCGATGGCCGGGTAGAACTCGTGCCCATGAAGGCCGTGCCCACGGTGGGCGAACCTGCCTCTTTTCAACACGCCAAAGCAGCGCCTTCAACGCAGCACATGGTGCAAGACGTAGCCGCTACGTACAAGGTAGGCGACGGCTGGCTCACGCCCGAGCGCCTGGCCGCTCGCAAGGCCGCCTACGAGCGGACGCCTGAAGAGTTCAATGCAGCGCGGGACAAGTGGGAAGAGGAGAACAAAGATGCGATTGCGGCGATGAATGAGCGTGTGGGCAAGATGGTCTCCAAGAAGCCGCGCGCATCAACATGACCCCACAAGACTTCATCACCAAATGGGGCCCAGGCGGCCCGGCGTTTAACCTCAACGAGGAGCAGGGCGCACAAAGCCACTTTATTGACTTGTGCGACGTGCTGGGCGTGCCCAGGCCTGGCAGTGAAGACGGCTATGTTTTTGAAAAGCAAACCCTGGTGCTGGGCGAGGCGCGTGGCTATGCCGACGTTTTCAGGCGCGGCGCTTTTGCCTGGGAAAACAAAGCCCCCGGCAAAAACCTCGACAGCGCGCTCAAGCAACTGCTCAATTACAGCAGCGCCCTCAGCAACCCGCCGATTTTGGTGGTGTGCGACAGACTGCAGCTTCGCGTGCAAACCCAGTTCACCGGCCACCCGACTGAAAGGTTCACCGTGCTGCTGGCCGAGCTGGCCCAGCCCGACAAGCTGGCCTTGCTGCGGCGCATCTGGCTGGACCCCGAGAGTTTCAGGCCCAAAATCACCAGCCGCGACATCACCGAGGTCGCGGCCAAAAGCTTTGCAACGCTGGCCGGGCAAATGCGCAAAGCCGGGCATGACCCGCAAAAAGTCTCGCACTTTCTGACCCAATGCCTGTTTTGCTTTTTTGCAGAAGATGTCGGCTTGCTGCCAGACCGCATGTTTGACGCGCTGCTCAACAACCGCAAACGCACGCCCGAAGCCCTGACAGACGGCATCAGCAGCTTGTTTCAGGTGATGCAACGCGGCGGCGCTTACGGCAATGACGACATCCCCTGGTTCAACGGCGGCCTGTTCAAAACCATCGATGTGCCAAAACTGGACATCATGAATGTCACAGAGCTGCGCAACGCCGCCGCACTGAACTGGTCAGCCATCGATGTGTCGATTTTTGGCACGCTGTTTGAGCGCGGCCTGGACCCGGCCAAGCGCAGCCAGCTGGGCGCGCACTACACCGACCCGGCCACGATTCAAAGGATCATTGAGCCGGTATTGCAGCGCCCGTTGCTACAAATATGGGAGCTGATTGCGCCCGAATTGATTGGGCTGCTGGCCAAAAGCAAGCGTAAATACGACGCAAATTACAAGCTGGCCTATGCCAAATTCACCAATTGGCTGGACCAGCTTAAAAACTACCGTGTGCTGGACCCGGCTTGCGGCAGCGGCAACTTTTTGTTTTTGGGGTTGAAGTCGCTCAAAGACATTGAACACCACAGCCATCTTGCCGCCGAGGCGATGGGGCTGGACAGAGAAGTCGATCTGGTCACCGGCCCGCACAACATGCTGGGCATTGAGCTGAACGAATACGCGGCTGAACTGGCGCGGGTAACGGTGTGGATCGGTGAAATCCAGTGGCGGCTGAGCAAGGGATACGAGTTCAAGCTCAACCCCGTGCTGGAGCCGCTGGACAACATTGAGTGCCGCGATGCGCTTTTGACTTTTGAAGGCGATTCAAAGCCGGTTGAAGCCACCTGGCCCCAAGCCAGCATCGTGATTGGGAATCCGCCGTTTTTGGGCGCAAAGAAACACTTTTCCGAGTTAACTGAGAGCTACACGCTCGCACTGCGTGAAGTGTTCGCGGGTCGAGTTCCTGGACTGGCTGATCTAGTTACTTATTGGTTCGAAAAGGCACGGAGTCAAATAGAGAAAAACTCACTTGCCTACGCTGGTCTCGTTGCCACCAACTCAATTAGAGACGGTCAAAGTCGCGCGGTACTCAAGCGGGTGGAAAAAACTGGAACACTGATTGACGTTTGGCCCGACGAATACTGGGTTAACGAAGGAGCAGCGGTACGTGTGTCGCTCATTAGTTTTTCAGCAAAACAGAAAAATCCTACTCCTCATTTTCGAGGGCAACCCGTTGAGCAAATTTTTTCGGACTTGTCCGCTTCCAGTACCGCCACGCCTTTAGTTGATGTGACAAAAGCTCAATCACTTGCGGTAAATAAGAATGCCGCATTTACTGGCACCTCTAAAAAGGGTTTGTTTGAGTTGCCTGGAAGCATCGCGCGCAGTTGGACTCAATTGCCGTCGTTGGCAAACAAACCAATTGCCTCAGTCCTGAAACAGTTTTCCAATGGCATGGACATCACGCGGCGAAGTCGCGACTTCTGGATCATAGATTTTGGACCGGACATGCCTTTAGCCGATGCCGCTTTATTTGAGGAACCTTTCCATCATGTGCAGACTTATGTCAAGCCTGCCCGTGACAAAGTACGAAACCCAGCTGAAAAAAGAGATTGGTGGCTTCACGCGAGATCGCTACGCAGTTTAAGGACGCGAAGCACCGGGTTGGATCGCGTAATATTTACTCCACTCACAGCCAAGTACAGAAGTTTTGTTTTTCGTCCCGTTTCAACGTTGGCAGACAATTCAGTGGTTGTTATAACTCGTGCAGACGACGCAACGTTCGGAATCCTTCATAGTCGGTTTCACGAATTCTGGTCTTTGAAAATGTGCAAATGGATGGGAAAAGGAAACGACCCACGCTACACCCCCACCACCTGTTTTGAAACCTTCCCCTTCCCAACTGGCCTGACACCAAAAGACACTGCCAGCCAAAAAACCGAAACCCTGCCTGACGGCAGTGTTATCCCCGCAAACCTCGCAACCGAAGCCAATCAGGCGATGGTGGGGTTGGTATCGGGCGCGACGTCAAAAAGGTCGAAGACCGTCGAGCGCCCGGTGCCAACCCCACCAGCGCCGGGTCTCGTCAACGTAGCAAAGGCTATTGCAAGTGCCGCCAAGCACCTCAACGACCTGCGCGAAAACTGGCTCAACCCACCCGACTGGACTGACCGCGTCCCTGAAGTCACCCCGCTGGGCATGGCCAGCAGCCCCTACCCGGACCGCATCGTCGCCAAACCCGGCTTTGAGAAAGACCTGGCCGAGCGCACGCTGACCAAGCTCTACAACGCCCGCCCCGCCTGGCTGGACGCTGCACACAAAGCGCTGGACGCAGCAGTGGCCCAAGCCTACGGCTGGGCCGACTACACCGCAGACATGCCAGATGAAGAAATCCTCAAACGCCTGCTGGCGCTGAATCTGGAGCGGGCGGACGACGATAAATGATGCAAGGCACTAGACACTAAAAAATAGTATCATTTACAATGCAACGCAAACATCAGAAAACCCTTGAACTTGTCTTTGCGCGCCCCGTGTCGGGTGGTGTCAAGTGGCGTGATATTGAAGCTTTGCTGGTGGCATTGGGTGCTGACGTCACAGAGCGTGAAGGGTCGCGGGTTGGCGTCAAGCTGTTTGATGATCGGCGAGTTTTTCACCGTCCGCATCCTTCACCAGACACTGACAAGGCAGCGGTTGAAAACATTCGTAAATGGCTGGAAGCCAATGGAGTAACCCCATGAAAAATGTGATGGAGATTGATGGCTACAAAGCCCTGATCGCTTTTGACCCCGACACCAACCAGTTTCGGGGTGAGTTTGTTGACTTGAATGGCGGGGCTGATTTTTACGCGGCTGATGTCAAATCACTTTTGCGCGAAGGCAAAGTTTCTCTGAAGGTGTTTCTGGACATGTGCCGTGAAGACGGCGTGGAGCCGCGCAAAAGCTATTCCGGCAAGTTGATGGTGCGCTTGCCAGTTGTACTGCATGAGCGGGCGGCGGTGTCTGCTGCGTCACAAGGCAAAAGTCTGAATGCCTGGCTGGCTGATGTGGTGGCAAAGGCGGCGCATGCTTGAGCTGCCTTCAGGGCGGCATCGTTATTTTCCCGGGTGTCGCTGCGCCTGAGAACATCTCTAACCTGCACAAGACGCCATTTTCAGGCATAAAAAACGGCTTTTACCCAATCAATACGGGCGCAAGCAGCTACTGAATCAATAGCAAATAAATCAGCTCACGGCTTGTTTTGCCGTGTCGCTTCCATCTTGCTCAGGTCAAACCCCATTTTCCTGAGTCTTTCAGTCAGTTGGCTAAAGGCCGCCGGGTTTGGAGCGGGTGGTCTGGACAATACCCACAGCAAGTCCTTGGTGGGCTCGCTGACGGCCACGAGCTGGTAGTCGGCGTCCAGGTCAATCACCCAGTAGTTGCCCCACACAAAAGGCAAAAACGACAGCCAGGCGGGTGCAAAGCGTACTTCGAGCTTGGGAGATGTGGCGTTGCCAATCTGGCGTGCTTCGCCCACGGCTACCTTGACCTTGCCGTCTGACTCGGTGCAGCGATTCGTCACGCGGATGCTGCCGTTGGGTTGGGCTTCATAGGTGGCCACTGTGTTGCTGACGCAGTTTTTCTGAAACGGGTTGGGCATTTTGGCCACTTCATACCAGGTGCCCATGTAGCGCGGCACGTCCAGGCTGGGGATGGTGGCCAGCTCGGTTTGAGCCCAGGCGGTGAAGCTGCAGGCAGCCAGCAGCAGCGACGAAAACAGTTTTTTCAAATGCATGGTGGTGTTATCAATCAATCAACAGAGAAAGGTTTTAGCCTGCCAGACCCGCGTACACGTTTTGCACATCGTCGTTGGCATCAATCGCGGCCAAAAAGGCTTCGACTTCGTTCATGTCCGCAGCGCTCAAAGTCGCCGGATCAAGCGGATTTTTGGCCTTGTAGCCCAGCTTGGCTGACAGCACGGTAAAGCCCTGGGCGGGCAGGGCGCGGCTGACAAGGTCAAGGTCAGTCGCGTCGGTTAAAAACAGGGTGTGACCTTCTTCTTCACCGGCTTCAAAGTCTTGCGCACCCGCTTCAATGGCTGCTACTTCCGCATCTGCACCGGGGGCGGTGGGCTCGGCTTCAATCATGCCGACGTGGTCAAAGTCCCATGACACCGAGCCAGATGTGCCGAGTTGACCTTTTCTGAACAGCACACGTACTTCAGACGCGGTACGGTTGTGGTTGTCGGTCAGGCATTCGACCATCAACGGCACGCGGTGGGGTGCAAAGCCTTCGTAAATGACATGTTCAAAGTTCACGGCCTCAGCGCCCGTGCCCGAGCCTTTTTTAATGGCCCGGTCCAGCGTGTCTTTGGGCATGCTGACTTTGCGGGCCTGCTCTACCAGCAGCCGCAACTTGGCGTTACCGGCAGGGTCGGCACCGCCCCGGGCTGCCACCATGATCTCTTTGGCAAGTTTGCCAAATACCCGGCCTCTGGCGTTGGCTGCCAGTTCTTTGCCTTTTGCTTTCCATTGCGCGCCCATGATCCAGTTCCTTTTTTGTTGCCAGCGCGGCTGGCGCTATGTCTGTCGTGCCGGGTATGTTAAGCCCATTGAAGGCTGCACCGGCTAAAGCGTGGCTTGCACCAGCCGCCGCAGCTCGGGGGTCACAACAGGCATGACGCCAAACCAGGCTTCAAACGCCGGGCGTGCCTGGTTCAGCAGCATGCCCAGGCCGCCCACCGTGGGGTTGCCGCGCGCTTTGGCGGCCAGCAGCAAGGGTGTGTCCACTGGCACGTAAATGATGTCTGACACCAGCGCATGGATGGGCAGGGCAGACAGGTCAATGTCCAGCGGCGGGTGACCGTGCATGCCTTGGCTGGTGGTGTTGACCAGCAAAGCCGCGCCATCAAGCGCTGCATGGCGCTGATCCCAGGGCACGGCTTTGACGGGCGCACCAAACTCGCTTGCCATGGCTTGGGCTTTGTCAAAGCTGCGGTTGACCAGGCGGATCTCCGGGGCGCCGTGATCAGCGAGGGCCAGCACCACAGCGCGCGCCGCACCGCCTGCGCCCAGCACCACCACCGGGCCCGCGTCGGCGCGCCAGTCGGGTTGCGCGTCCAGCAGGCTCTGGATGTAGCCAAAACCATCGGTGTTTATGCCCATGAGAGAGCCATCAGGCTTCACGACGATGGTGTTGACTGCGCCTACCCGTTTGGCGTTGGCATCAAGAACATGCACCAGCGATAGTGCCTGAACCTTGTGCGGAATCGTGACGTTGCAGCCTTTGAACCCAAGCGCGGCCAAGCCTTGCAGCGCCAGTGGCAACTGCTCCGGTTGCACCGCAAGCTGTACATAACGGCCCATCAGGCCGTGCTGCTCAAGCCAGTAGTTGTGTATCAGTGGCGAGCGCGAATGCGCCACGGGCCAGCCCATGACGCCTGCCAGACCGAAAGTGTGTTCATGCATGGTTGATGTCTGTTTTCGAAGTTCTGCCAGGCTGCAATTTTGCCCTGACCCGAGAAATGCCCCTAGCGGTAAGCCTGCATGGCGTGCATCACGACCGTTTTCACGATATCTGCGGCGGTTTTTTGCGTCTCGGTGCTTGGCCGCCGCGCCGAGCGCACCAGCATCAGCTCGCTCATGATGCGAGGGCCCTCAATGCTGCGCAAGGCAAACGGCGCGGGGTCGTCAAAGTTGCTCAGGGTGTAACTGGGCAGCACCGCGTGACCCAAGCCTTCTTTGACGAGACTCAAAATCGCGTTCAGGCCATCGACCTCGAGTGTGATGTTGGGCTTGCGACCCAGCGCGTTCATCTCGCCTTCAATCAACATGCGAAAGGCATTGGGGCGACTGGGCAGAATCAGCGGCAAATCGGCGACATCTGCAAGCTGAATCGGCTGGCGCTTGAGCGTGGTTTTTTTGGCAATGCCTGTTTTTGAAATCAGCACCAGTTCTTCAGTCAGCAGGGTTGTTATCTCCACATCTGGTGAATACGCCGCGTCGTAGAGCACGGCCATGTCGAGGTTGCCAACCCGCAGTCCTTCCAGCATCAACACTGAAAAGCCCTCGGTCAGCGTCAAATACGCCTGCGGTAAATGCTGTTTGAAGGCATACGTCAGCGGCACAGTGATCAGCCGCGACAGACTGGGTGGCAGGCCAATTGACACACGCCCGGCCAGCGCGCCACGCACCGCGCCCAGCTCTTCACGTGCCAGCTCAACCTGGTGCAAAATGCCGCGCCCATGCTTGAGCAGCAACTGGCCGGCCTCGGTCGGCTGTGCGCCACGGCCATTGCGTACAAGCAGGTTTTGTCGTAACTCAACCTCAAGCAAACGGATTTGGCGGCTTAGTGCGGGCTGGGCAATACCAAGTGCGACTGAGGCACGGGTGAAGCTGCCCAGCTCGGCTACGCGAACAAAGTATTCAAGTTGCTTTAAGTCCATGACTTTGATATTTTCTCATAAGCAAACTTCGGTTATGCCAATTTGTTCTATCTGCTAGCCTGTTGCAGCGCTTTCGAATACTGGTTTTAGGCGCAAAATTATCCGATGCTCAAACTCATTTCCTCCATGGCGACCCGCCAGTTACTGGGTGACCTGGCTGCGCAGTGGCAGCACATGTCAGGTGTCGGTGTTGTCATTGAGTCCGTCGGTGGCGTGGACGCGGCTAGGCGGGTGCAGGAGGGTGAGGCTTTTGACGGCGTGGTGCTGGCGCTTGAAGCGATTGACAAACTGGTCATGGCTGGCTGTGTTGTTGCTGGCAGTCGGGTGGACCTGGTGGAGTCCAGCGTGGCGGTTGCTGTCAAGGCGGGCTCATCGTTACCAGACATCAGCACTGAAGCGGCGTTGCGCACTGCGGTTGCTGCCGCACCAACGATTGGCTATTCAACCGGGCCCAGCGGTGTGGCCCTTGGCAAGTTGTTTGACAAATGGAGCATGGCGGGCGATTTGCAAAACCGCCTCGTGCAAGCGCCACCGGGTGTACCGGTGGGCACGCTGGTGGCGCATGGGCAGGTGGTGCTGGGCTTTCAGCAGCTCAGTGAGTTGATGTACTTGGACGGCATTACTGTTGTAGGGACGCTGCCCGACGAAGTGGCCATTTCCACGATTTTTTCAGCGGGCGTTTGCAGCGTGTGCAGTCAACCCCAGGAACTGGCACGCTTTTTCGCGTTCATGGCGTCGCGTGAAGTCGCTGATGTTAAACAAAAACACGGCATGCACCCAATCACAACATGACCCCCACGCTGATCGCTTCGCGTATTTCGCTGCCCCCGCGAGGGGGAACGTTTTGCCTTGGCGCGGCCCGGCGGCAAAACCTTCATCACTTGAGTAAAACATGAGCCTGCAAAAACCCCTCATCATCGACTGCCACGGCCACTACACCACAGCGCCCAAAGCGCTCGAAACATGGCGTAACCAGCAGATCGCCGGTATCAAAGACCCCGCGATGATGCCGAAAGTCACTGACCTGAAGATCAGCGACGACGAGTTGCGCGAGACAATCGAGCAAAACCAGTTACGCCTGATGAAAGAGCGCGGCAGTGACTTGACGCTGTTCAGCCCGCGTGCCAGCTTTATGGCGCACCACATTGGCGACTTCAATGTGTCGTCCACCTGGGCAGCGATTTGCAACGAGCTTTGCTACCGCGTCAGCCAGCTGTTTCCGGACCATTTCGTGCCCGTTGCCATGCTGCCGCAAAGCCCGGGTGTTGACCCGTCCACCTGCATCCCTGAATTGGTCAAATGTGTGGAGCAATACGGTAATGTTGGCATCAACCTGAACCCTGACCCATCTGGCGGGCACTGGACATCACCGCCGCTGTCCGACAGGCACTGGTACCCGATTTACGAAAAAATGGTGGAGTACGACATACCCGCCATGATTCATGTGTCTACCAGCTGCAATGCCTGCTTTCACACCACGGGAGCGCATTATCTGAATGCCGACACGACAGCCTTCATGCAGTGCCTGACGAGTGATTTGTTCAAGGACTTCCCAACGCTGAAGTTTTTGATTCCGCATGGCGGCGGCGCTGTGCCGTACCACTGGGGGCGTTTTCGCGGTCTGGCGCAAGAACTTAAAAAACCATTGTTGCAAGACCATTTGCTGAACAATATCTTTTTTGACACTTGCGTCTACCACCAGCCGGGCATTGACTTGCTGACCAAGGTGATTCCGGTCAAAAACATTTTGTTTGCCAGTGAGATGATTGGCGCGGTGCGCGGCATTGACCCTGAAACCGGCAACTACTTTGACGACACCAAGCGCTACATTGAATCGTCAACGCAATTGGACGCCGAGCAAAAGTATCAGATTTACGAAGGCAACACGCGCCGAGTTTTCCCGCGTCTGGATGCTGCTCTCAAACTACAAGGACTGTGACATGACGACACTCGGAATCGTTAAACGCAATATCGTTCGTGCTGACAAAGTCGCTGTAGCTCGGCTGTCAAAGCTCGGCGTCGCCACGATTCATGAGGCGATGGGCCGGGTCGGATTGATGAAGCCCTACATGCGGCCGATTTACAAGGGCGCCAACATCTGCGGCACAGCCGTGACGATACTTTTGCAGCCTGGTGATAACTGGATGATGCACGTTGCAGCCGAGCAATTGCAGCCGGGTGACGTGGCAGTAGCGGCCTGCACCACTGACAACGAAGACGGTTTTTTTGGTGACCTGCTGGCCACGTCGTTCAAGGCGCGCGGGGCGGTGGGCCTGATCATTGACGGCGGCGTGCGTGATGTCAGCGACCTTGAAAAAATGGGTTTCCCGGTGGTCAGCAAGGCCATCCATTCCAAGGGATGCATCAAGGCCACGCTGGGCTCGGTCAACATCCCCATCGTTTGTGCCGGGCAATTAGTCAACCCCGGTGATGTGGTGATTGCCGATATTGATGGTGTGGTGGTGGTACCCGCAGCCATGGCTGGCGAGGTGGCTGATGCGGCAGAAAAGCGTGAGAGTTTTGAAGGCGAAAAGCGTGCCCGATTTGCAGCCGGTGAGCTGGGGCTGGACATGTACAACATGCGCGGCCCGCTGGAAAAAGCTGGACTTAAATACATTGACTGATACATAGACTGAAGATGCAATTCACTAAAACCCCGGGCTGGCTCGATTGGTACGTGGGCCCCGCCAAACCGACTTTTAAACTACCGCCGGGTGCTGTCGATGCGCATTGCCACGTGTTTGGCCCGGGCGATGTCTTTCCTTATGCACCCGAGCGCAAGTACACACCCTGCGATGCGTCAAAAGAGCAGTTGTTTGCCCTGCGCGACCACCTGGGGTTTGACAAGAACGTGATCGTGCAGGCCACCTGCCACGGCACTGACAACCGGGCGCTGGTGGATGCGCTCGAGGCATCCAGTAACAAGGCGCGGGGCGTCGCTACCGTTAACCGCCATGTGACAGATGCAGAGCTGCAAGCCATGCACGAGGCGGGCGTGCGTGGCACACGCTTTAACTTCGTCAAGCGCCTGGCCGACTTCACGCCGCGCGAGGTGCTGCTGGACATTGCCAACCGCATTGCGCCGCTGGGCTGGCATGTGGTCGTGTACTTTGAAGCGGCTGACTTGCCCGAGCTGTATGACTTTTTCACAAAGCTGCCCACCACCGTGGTGGTGGACCACATGGGCCGGCCCGATGTGACCCAGCCAGTTGACGGCCCGGAGTTCGAACTGTTCGTACGCATGATGCAAGAGCACACCAACATCTGGAGCAAAGTGAGCTGCCCCGAGCGCCTGAGCGTCAGCGGCCCCAAAGCCCTGAACGGCGAGCAGCACGCCTACCCGGATGTGGTGCCGTTTGCCAGACGACTGGTTGAATCCTTCCCTGACCGCGTGCTGTGGGGGACCGACTGGCCACACCCTAATCTGAAAGACCACATGCCTGATGATGGCCTGCTGGTGGACTTTATCCCGCAGATTGCGACGACGCCAGAGTTGCAGCACAAGCTGCTGGTGGACAACCCGATGCGACTGTACTGGAGCTGACATGGCCCTGAACAAGAATTACCTGGACGTGCCCGGCACCACGATTTTTGATGCCGACGAAAGCCGCAAGGGCTACCATCTGAACCAGTTTTGCATGTCGCTGATGAGGCACGATAACCGTGAGCGTTTCAAGGCAGACCAGCGTGCCTACCTGGATGAATGGCCGATGACAGAGGCCCAAAAACAGGCGGTGCTGGCTGTGGATTTGAACCGCGCGATCTCACTGGGTGGCAACATTTACTTTTTGGCCAAACTGGGCGCCACGCATGGCAAAAGCTTTCAGCAAATGGCCGGCAGCATGACGGGCATGACCGAGATGGAATACCGCGACATGATGATTGCCGGGGGCCGCTCAGTCGAAGGTAACCGCGTGGTCGGTGAAGACGGTTCGGCTCAGGCGCACCGTCAGCCGCAGGGCCGCTCAGCAAAAAAGGGAGCGATGTAAATGGCAAAAATCACCGCCAGCGTTTTCACATCGCACGTACCCGCCATCGGCGCAGCTCTGGACATGGGCAAGACGCACGAGCCTTACTGGCAACCGGTGTTCAAGGGTTATGACTATTCAAAACAGTGGATGAAGGACAACACGCCTGACGTTATTTTTCTGGTCTTTAATGACCACGCCACAGCGTTTAGCCTGGATATGATCCCGACTTTTGCCATTGGTACAGCTGCAAGTTACCAGCCTGCTGATGAAGGCTGGGGCCCGCGCCCTGTGCCGCCGGTAGTAGGCCATCCCGAGCTGGCCGCCCACATTGCACAGTCGGTGATTCAGCAAGACTTTGATCTGACCATCGTCAACAAAATGGACGTGGACCATGGCTTGACGGTACCGCTGAGCCTGATGTTTGGCCAGCCCCCTGAATCCGACTTCAAGTGGCCTTGCCCGGTGATCCCGTTTGCTGTCAATGTGGTGCAGTACCCCGTGCCATCCGGCCAGCGCTGCCTGAACATTGGCAAGGCGATTCGCAAAGCGATTGAGTCCTATGACGAAGACCTCAATGTTCAAATCTGGGGCACCGGCGGCATGAGCCACCAGTTGCAAGGCCCGCGCGCGGGCCTGATCAACAAAGCGTTTGATACCGCCTTCATGGACACCCTGATCAACAACCCCGAAGCCCAGGCTGCTGTGCCGCACATTGACTATGTGCGTGAGGCGGGCAGTGAAGGCATTGAGCTGGTGATGTGGCTGATTGCCAGGGGCGCGATGGCTGACTTGAACGGCGGCAGCAGGCCGACGGTCAAGCACCGCTTTTATCATGTACCCGCATCCAACACGGCGGTAGGCCATCTGATTCTGGAAAACAATTAATGCCCCCACGTTCATTTTCATTCACTGCCCCCCGAGGGGGCGTTCGCCTCCTTGAGGCGGCTCTGCGGAGTCTCAGTTCATGACCAAAACAATCAAGGTAGCCTTAGCTGGCGCAGGTGCCTTCGGCATCAAGCATCTGGACGGTATCAAGAACATTGACGGGGTTGAAGTCGTCTCGCTCATCAGCCGTGATAAGGAGAAAACCAAAGAGGTGGCGGCCAGATACGGCATTGCGCATGTCACCACAGACCTGGCCGAAAGCCTCGCGCTCCAAGAAGTCGATGCCGTTATCCTGTGTACACCTACCCAGATGCACGCTGACCAGACGCTGGCTTGCCTGCAAGCTGGCAAGCATGTGCAGGTGGAGATTCCGCTGGCTGACAGCATTCAGGGTGCCAACGCCGTTGCCCTGGCAGCTCAGAGCAGCGGCCTGGTGGCCATGTGCGGCCACACCCGCCGCTTTAACCCCAGCCATCAATATGTCCACCAGCAAATCAAGGCTGGCCAGTTCAACATCCAGCAGATGGATGTGCAAACCTACTTTTTTCGCCGCACCAACATGAACGCGCTGGGCCAGCCACGCAGCTGGACAGACCACTTGCTGTGGCACCACGCTGCGCACACAGTAGATTTGTTTGCCTACCAATGTGGCAGCCCAATTGTCAAAGCCAACGCCGTACAAGGGCCGATCCACCCAGCGCTGGGTATTGCGATGGACATGAGCATTCAGCTCAAAGCCGCCAATGGAGCGATTTGCACACTGAGTTTGAGTTTTAACAACGATGGCCCGCTGGGCACGTTTTTCAGGTACATCGGCGACACGGCCACTTACCTGGCCAGGTATGACGATTTATTCAACGGTAAGGACGAAAAAATCGACGTGAGCCAGGTGGACGTGAGCATGAACGGCATTGAGCTGCAAGACCGCGAATTTTTTGCCGCCATCAAGGAAGGCCGTGAGCCTAACAGCAGCGTGGCCAGTGTGCTGGCCTGCTATCAAGTGCTGCATGACCTGGAGCTGCAACTCACATGAACATGCCCACCCGAAAAATCGGTCAATTCGACGTTTCTGCCATTGGCTTGGGCTGCATGAACCTGAGCCACGCCTACGGTGCGCCGGTCAGTGCAGAGCAGGGCGAGCGTGTGCTGCTGACGGCCCTGGATGCTGGCGTAACCCTGTTTGACACCGCCACGCTCTACGGTTTTGGCGCTAACGAAACGCTGGTCGGCAAAGTGCTTAAACCGCATCGCCACAAGTTCACAATGGCCAGCAAGTGCGGCATGCAGGGGGTGGATGTCAACAACGACGGCAAATTGGGGCGGGTGATTGACGGCAGGCCTGAAACGCTGCAAAAAACGCTTGAAGACAGCCTGCGCCGCTTGCAGACGGACGTGATTGACTTGTACTACCTGCACCGCTGGGACAAGACCGTGCCGATTGAAGACAGCATGGGCGCGCTGGCTGACATGGTGAAAAAGGGGCATATTCGCAGCATCGGCTTGTCTGAGGTCTCAGCCGTTACTTTGCGAAAAGCCCACGCGGTACACCCGATAGCGGCGGTGCAAACCGAGTATTCACTGTGGACGCGCAACCCTGAAATTGCAGTGCTGCAGGCGTGCCAGGAACTGGGCGCTGCATTTGTGGCTTTCAGCCCGGTGGCGCGGGGCTTCTTGTGCGGGGCTGCGATTGATGTGGGGGCACTGGATGCCAAGGACATCCGCCGCAGCATGCCGCGCTTTTTGCCTGAAAATTTTGCAGCCAATCAAAAGCTGTTGCCCGCCTACCATGCGCTGGCGCAAGAGGCGGGTTGCAGCCCCTCACAACTGGCTTTGTCGTGGTTACTGCACAAGGCGCCGCACATCATCCCCATCCCCGGCACGACCAGCACGGCCCATCTGCTGGACGACCTGGGCGCTGTGCATGTCAGGCTCAGCCCGCAAACCATGGCCCAGCTTGATGGCCTGATCAACCAGCACACCGTGCAGGGCGCGCGTTACAACGCGCAGGCAACCTCTGAAGTGGATACCGAGATTTTTTAGTCTGCGTCACTCTCCTACCTGTGGCACTCTCCTACATATCTCACGCCATTTCCCTGACCAGGCCAAGCCGGGCCTTGCATGACGATTGTCTTTTTACCAAAGGCAATCACCATGGCAAATGACAGCAATTTAAGTTCAACCTATGGCGGTTTGCGCCCCAGCCCCAGCCTGACGGGCATGACATCGACCAGCGCGCTGGAGTCTTCTTCACATATTTTCACGGGTGACCGAGATGCTGAAGACGTCAACGGCGATGCAATTGACACCTTGAACAACCTGCTTGAAATTTGTCGCGATGGTGAATTCGGTTTTACCGAAAGCGCGGAACACACCAAAACGCAAGCGATCAAATCTGTTTTCCTTCAGCGTGCCGGGGATTGCCGCTCGGCAGCTTCAGAGTTGCAGGAATTGATCATTAACATGGGCGGCGAGCCAGACGAAGGCGGTACGGCCGGTGGTGCCATTCACCGTGGCTGGGTGGCGGTCAAAGGCACGCTCAGCGGCTACAGCGACATCAACATGCTGCAAGAGTGCGAACGTGCCGAAGATGTTGCGCTTGCGCAGTACCGCAAAGCGCTGAAACAGGATTTGCCACTCCACGCCAAAACCGTTGTGGAGCGTCAGGCGCAGGGCACACAAAAAAACCACGATCAGATCAGAGACATGCGCGATGCGCACAGGGTTTCTGACTGAGCCATCATTTAGATTCGTATTTCATGTTTTATTTGCTGGCGCTCGAGGCTCAGCAATCTGGCAGCCAGACGGTTGCCAGCCGGGGGCAGCAAAATGAAGCTGCCCCTTTTTTTATGCCTTTTCAACCTCATCAGGAGTCACCATGTCAACACGCCGCACCCTTCACCGTCTCGCCTTCACCGCTTTTGCTGCTGTCGCATTAGCGGGCTGCGGCGCGATGATGCCACCCGCCAACCTGGTCGCGCTGTCCACCCAGTTGCGCAGTGCCAATGAGGTGCCGCCCGTTGTCACCAGCGGCGGCGGCTCTGTTGATGCATCCTTTAACAAAGACACCATGCAGCTGCGCTGGAGGGGCAGCTACAGCGGCTTGACTGGCAATGCCACGGCTGGTCATTTTCACGGCCCGGCAGCAGTCGGCGCCAACGCTGGCGTGGCGCTGGGCTGGGCCAATCCCATTACCAGCGGCATGGAAGGCAGCGCAACCCTGACAGCTGCCCAGGCTGCTGATCTGATGGCTGGCCGCTGGTACGCCAACATCCACACCGCCGCCAACCCCGGCGGCGAGCTGCGCGGGCAGATGACTGTGCGCAACTGAGGATTTCAGGATGCTATTGAATAAGTAGCTGCTCGCGCCCGTATTGATTGATCTGGGGCCTGATTTCCTACTGAAATCAGGCCCTTTTTTGTTGTTTTAGTCCAGTTTTTGAGCTATTTTCTGTTCTTTTCAATGACATTCATGTCTGCGGGATGTGCTGTGTTCGGTAAAACCTTAAAATCACGACCTCACCGCAGCACTCGCTGCTTTTGCCTGCCCTCCTGAAAACGCCCCATGAACGCCCCTGTGGATGTTTCCTTTTTCGCCCGCGCTGCCAAGCCGTTGACCAGTTATCGCAAATACTGGGCAGCGCGCTTTGGCACGGCCAAGTTTTTGCCGACCAGTCGTGCGGAGATGGACGCTCTCGGCTGGGACAGTTGCGACATCATCATCGTGACCGGCGACGCTTACGTCGACCACCCCAGCTTTGGCATGGCCGTGATTGGCCGTATGCTGGAGGCGCAAGGCTTTCGCGTTGGCATCATTGCCCAGCCTGACTGGCAAAGCGCCGAGCCGTTCAAGGTGCTGGGCAAGCCCAATCTGTTTTGGGGTGTGACAGCAGGCAACATGGACTCCATGATCAACCGCTACACGGCTGACCACAAAATTCGCTCGGACGACGCCTACACGCCCGGCGACATTGGCGGCAAGCGGCCTGACCGTGCTGCGCTGGTTTATTCACAACGCTGCCGCGAAGCTTTCAAAGACGTGCCGATCATTCTGGGTGGCATTGAGGGCAGCCTGCGCCGCATTGCACATTACGACTACTGGTCTGACAAAGTCCGCCGCTCGGTGGTGATTGACTCCAAGTGCGACCTGCTGCTGTACGGCAATGCCGAGCGGGCGATTGTTGAAATTGCCCACCGCCTGGCCGCCAAGGAAACCATGGCGACGATGACCGACATTCGCGGTACAGCGTTCATTCGCCGCTCGGGCGATGAAACGTCGAATGGCTGGTTTGAAATTGATTCGACCAGCGTGGATGCGCCTGGCCGGGTCGAGGCGCATGTCAACCCGTACATGATGATCTCGGACGTGGCCAAAGAGCAGGGTGCGACTTGCGCGCGCGAAGACGAGGCCGAGGCGGTGGCGAAGGTTGCGACAGCTCAAGCCAACCCGGCCATCAAGCCACTGACCTTTGTCGTCAACCCCAATTTGCCATCGACTGTGCAGACACCGCAGGGCAAGATCAAAGTTCCGCCGCGCGACCGCTCCGTGATTCGCCTGCCGTCTTACGAGCAGGTCAAAAGCGACCCCGTGCTCTACGCCCACGCCAACCGCGTGTTGCATCTGGAGACAAACCCCGGCAACGCACGCGCGCTGGTGCAAGCCCACGGTGAGGGCGCAACCGCCCGTGACGTATGGATCACCCCGCCACCCATCCCGCTGACCACCGCCGAGATGGACTTTGTGTTTGACCTGCCTTATGCACGCTCACCGCACCCCAGCTACGCAGACGAAAACGGTTCACACGACCACAGCACCAAAATCCCCGCATGGGAGATGATCCGGTTTAGCGTCAACATCATGCGCGGCTGCTTTGGCGGCTGTACGTTCTGCTCTATCACAGAGCATGAAGGCCGCATCATTCAAAGCCGGTCTGAGGATTCAGTGATTCGTGAAATCGAAGCGATACGTGACACCGTCAAGGGCTTTACCGGTGCTATTTCAGACCTGGGCGGGCCTACTGCCAATATGTACCGCATCGGCTGCAAATCACCGGAGATTGAAGCGGCCTGTCGCAAGCCGTCATGCGTGTATCCCGGTATTTGCCCGAACCTGAACACTGACCACAACCCGCTGATCAAAATGTACCGCCGCGCGCGGGCGCTCAAGGGCGTGAAAAAGATTTTGATCAGCTCTGGCCTTCGCTACGACCTGGCGGTGCAAAGCCCGGAATACGTGAAAGAACTGGTGACCCACCACGTCGGTGGCTATTTGAAAATCGCCCCAGAGCACACCGAGCAAGGCCCGCTCACCAAGATGATGAAGCCGGGTATTGGCAGCTACGACAAGTTCAAGCAGCTGTTTGAAAAGTACAGTCTTGAAGCGGGTAAAACACAGTTTTTGATACCGTACTTCATCGCCGCCCATCCGGGGACGAGTGACGAAGACATGATGCACCTGGCGCAGTGGCTGAAAAAAAGCGGCTTTCGCGCCGACCAGGTACAAACCTTTTACCCATCTCCGATGGCCACCGCCACGGCGATGTACCACACGAACAAAAATCCGCTGCGCAAAATCACTCGCGACAGTGAAACGGTTGACATCGTGCGCGGTGAAAAACGCCGACGCCTGCATAAGGCCTTTTTGCGTTACCACGATCCGAACAATTGGCCGCTGTTGCGGGAAGCGCTCAAAACCATGGGCCGTGCTGATCTGATTGGCAATGGAAAACACCATTTGATACCGACGTTTCAGCCGTTAACTGATGGCACGTACCAGAGCGCTCGGCGCAAGAATTCAACGTCGGTGGCTAAAACGTCAGCCGTTGCGTCACCCGTCAAAGGCCGTATTCTGACTCAGCATACCGGTTTGCCGCCACGCGACAACGGGTCTGGAAAACCGCCGCAAAATCGCCTCGTTAAAAAAGCGCGTTAGGCTTCGAATTATTTGGGTGCAGCTGGTGTGGTGTTGCTCAAGCGCTTCGTCACCGACTGCTCCAGCGCCACCACTTTAGGTTCGATCACACCCTTGGTGTCGGCCACCACTTTTTCAAGCAGCACTTTTTGCATCTCACCGCTGAGCTGCTGAAATTTGTTGATAGCGGGTGACTCCAGAAAAGCAGCAACCTGTTTGAGCTCTTCTTCGGTAAATTTTTCTTCAAGAAACGGCCCGACCGTGGTGGGAGCCAGTTTGACGGCGCGGCTGGCGACCAGTGGCACGGCTTCATCCAGATACTTTTTGACATCGGCCTGAATCTCTTTGGCCACGGCGTCGCGTTTGTCAGCTGGCACGCGCTCAGTCAGCGCCAGACCTGCGCGATCCATCAGGGCGATGGCGGGCCTTTCGGCCATCGAGCGGCTCATGCCCTCAATGCCCGGTTGCTGAACCTTCAGGATGCGGGCGACCAGTGCTTTTTTGGCAGGCGAGGGCTGGGCTTGCACGGCCATGACAGGCAGTGCAAGAAGAAGGAAGACGATGAGTTTTTGATGCATGGTTTATCTTAAACGCGCCGTGTCTGTGCAGTGTCAAGAAGACGTTACAAAATGCCAAAGCAGCATTGGCCTACATGCGCAGCGGCTGGCCGTAGCCTGTCATTTCCAGATAGCCCATCCCGACTTTTTTACCGTTGTTATCCAACAGCTCGCTCAGGCCTTCCCAGTAAATCGCGCCGGTGGATTGGCGGCTGTCGAGTTCCTGGTTGTCCATCACGGCTTTGACGGTGAAGGTGTCCGCCGGCGTGCGGACTGTCCATTCAACCGGGTAAGACGTTTGTGTGATCGGGCTTTTCCACAAGCGAGTGGGCTTGAACATCACCTCACCGCGACTAAAAATACGAAGCGTCTGGTTGGCTGACCTGAACGAGCCGCCGTCCCACACCGCACCGCCAGCCTTGTCGCGCAGGTGGAAAGCTGTCAGCGCGCCGCCGTCCAGCATATTCATGCCTATCCAGTCCCAGCCAACAGCAGCCGGAGCCAGTATTTCCTGACTCCATTCGTGGTCCAGCCACGCCGTGCCAGAAATCTCAAATGTTTTGCCCTGCAGCACCAGGCTGCCGGTGGTGGCCAGCTGTGGCTGGCTGTAGTAGTAGCTGGCCTGTTTTTCATCTGGGCCTTTGCGAGACAGGCCATTTTTGCCTTGCAACAAGACAGCTTGAGTCTCGGTAAATTGCAGCTTCAAGCCAAAGTCGCTGGCGGGCAATGTTGCGGTGTAGCGTTTGCCATCGGCCTGTAAAGTCCAGTCACGCAGCTTGATGGCCATGTCAGTTTCGCTGGCAAATGCCACCCCAAAACCATCACGCGAAATACGCTGGTCATGCCAGAGTTTTTTGCCCTGCACGTCGGTAACCGCTGCGTGGGCGAACATCAGTTGTTTGGCTGCAAACTTTGACGCCATGCCTTGCGTGCTGTCAACACGGGAGCGAAAAAACGTGAGCTGAAAGCCAAACTCACGATTGCCTGACGCGCAATGCCCGGTGATGTACCACCACTCGGTTTTAAAGTCAGGGTGAGAGCCCCTGTCGCGCGGGAAGCTCAGCGTTTTAGCAGGCAGGGCATAGGCCGTGTTGCCAAAAGCCGCCAGGCTGATGCCGCCCAGTAAGACATCACGTCTGAGTGTCATACGTCCATCAACTGTGCGGTGCGCTGCTGTGCATCCAGGCAGCAGCCCATTTTTTCCTGTACCCAGTGGGCGTCGTAGTAGGTGGGCAGGTAACGCTCGCCTGAATCACACAACAGCGACAAAATCGAGCCTGTCTCACCGCGTGCCAGCATCTCCTGAGCCAACACCAGCATGGCATAAAAATTGGTGCCCGTGGACGGCCCGACCTTTCGCCCCAGCAAGTTTGACAGCGCCTGCATCGCCGCCAGTGAATCGACGTTCTCGACATCGACCATGCGGTCAATCACGCTGCGAATAAAGCTGGCCTCCACACGCGGCCTGCCAATGCCTTCGATGCGTGAGCCTGCGTCTGTCAATGTCTTGTCACCCGTGCGGTGATAGGCGCTGAACACCGATCCCGCCGGGTCGGCCACCGCCAGTTGGCAACTTGCACCGTGGTGTTTTTGAAACCGCATGTAGCGTCCAATCGTGGCGCTGGTGCCGCCTGTGCCCGCACCCACCACAATCCATCGCGGAATGGCAAAACGCTCGTGCGACATCTGGCTGAACATGCTCTCGGCAATGTTGTTGTTGCCGCGCCAGTCGGTGGCGCGCTCGGCGTAGGTGAACTGGTCCATATAGTGACCACCGCTCTGTGCAGCAATGCTCTTGGCCGCGTCATACACATCGGATGCGCTTTCAACGAGCTCGCAGCGGCCACCGTAGTGGGCAATTTGTGCAATTTTCTCTGGCGAGGTGCTGCGCGGCATCACGGCCACAAACGGCAGTCCCAGCAGGCGTGCAAAGTAGGCCTCGCTCACCGCGGTTGACCCACTGGACGCCTCCACAATCGTCGAGCCCTCATGAATCAGCCCATTGCACAGCGCGTATAAAAACAGCGAGCGCGCCAGCCGGTGTTTCAGGCTGCCAGTGGGGTGGGTTGATTCGTCCTTGAGGTAAAAATCAATGCCCCGCTCGGTAAAAGCCGGCAGCGGCAGGGCAATCAAATGCGTGTCGGCGCTGCGCTGGTAATCGGCTTCAATACGGGCAATGGCCGCGCCAAGCCAGGGTGTGTCGGGTTTTGAACTCATGTCGATATTTTCGCCCGCGCCTCGGCTAACTGCTTTTCAAGCTTGGCTACCAGCGCACGGGCTTCATCGCCTTGCGGTATCGGTCTGCCGCTGTCGCGCCATTCAATCGCGTTTTTAAAGCCTTCAGCCTGCGCCTGCCGCCTGAACCACATGCCCTCGGGGTTGTGGCGGGTGATGCCGTCAAACACAGTGGCAAACATTTGTGTCTGCTCCAGCCCCATCGACAGCCACACCTGGTTGACCACCAGCTTGTGCATCATCAGGTGGGACTTGGGCACGCCCGCAATGCGGTTGGCCAGCGCGTCAGTGGCGCTGTCCAGCTCGGCAGCTGGCACGGCGATGTTGGCCAGGCCCCATTCAGCAGCTTTCGCGCCGTCAATCGTGTCACCGGTAAACATCAGTTGCTTGGCTCTTATGGCGCCAATGCGGTAAGTCCACATGGCCGTCGTTGGGCAGCCCCATACACGGGTGGGCATATAGCCAATTTTGGCGTCATCAGCCATCACCAGCATGTCGCAGCACAGCGCAATGTCACTGCCGCCCGCTACCGCGTAGCCGTGTACCTTGGCAATCGTGGGTTTGGTGCAGCGCCACAGCGACATGAACTCGTCGGTGTGGCGCTTCATCAGCTGGTAGTCCACCATCGGGTCCCAGGGTGTTTTCTCCTGTCGGCACGGGTGGTCGTCTGTGATGTTGGCGGGGTCAACGCCTTCGGCGTATTCATTCATGTCGTAGCCGGCACAAAACGCCCGACCTTCGCCTTCAACAATGATGACGTGGACGTCGTCATCGGCCTCCAGATATTTCACCGCGCTCTGGATGTCGCCCGGCATGGTGCTGCTGATGGCGTTGAGTTTGTCAGGGCGGTTCAGTTGCAGGCGGGCGATGCGCGGGTTATGCGCATCCTTGGTCACTTTGACGGTATTGAAATCGGGCATGCGGGTCTCCTGTGGTGTGGCTGCAAGCCATCCACTATATGACCAACCACCCGCGCGTTTAATTCAGTGGCGCTGGTTTTGTCTCAAAAACAATTTCACCGCTGGGCACGTGGACCACCCGCACTTGCTGGCGTGTCGGGTCCACCACGCTTTTGACCGCGACAGCCACGGCCAGAGAGCAGTTGCCAAACAAGGTTTTGCGGTTGCCTGAAGGCAGCAGGTGGCCCAGCAAGGGGTCTCGGCTTTCAATGCGGTAAACGGGGATTGGATGAGCGTTGGTCATTTGCATGATGACATCCTGATGGGTTATGGAGCTTCATGGTAAAGGCTGCGCTCGCTGGCGTGATGACGTTGCCGCGACAAAACCGTGACATGCGTAAGCAAATGAAAGCGGCTGCAGGCCCCAGCCGCTACCAGTCTTCTTTAACCGCCAGCACCGCATCTTTACCCGCAGCCGCTCGCCCGGCCAGCCAGGCTGTGACAGTACCGGCCAGAACCACGGCGGCACACAACGCCAGCAAGCGCAGCCAGGGCAAGACCAAATCCATCGTCCAGTGAAAGCTTTGCGGGTTGACCACATGCACCAACACCAGCGACACAACCAGGCCCAGACCCAGACCCGCCACGCTGCCGATCAGCGTCCAGGCTGCGCCTTCACCGGCCACCACCGTCAATATTTGTCGTCTGGTCAATCCCAAGTGCGCCAGCAAGCCAAACTCTTTGCGCCGTGCCAACACCTGTGCACTAAAGCTGGCCGCCACACCAAACAGGCCAATCGCAATCGCCACGCCTTGCAGCCAGTACGTCACGGCAAAGCTTCGGTCAAAAATACTCAGGGAAATCGCGCGTATCTGGCGGGTGGCGGCAAATTCAATCAACCCGCCCGCGCCTGCGAACTTGTCCGCCGCTGCACGAACCCCCGCTTCCACGTCGCCGCTAGCAGCGCCAGGGTCCAGCCACAGCGACAGGTCGTTGATGCGGGTATCACCGGTCAGGCGTTCAAAGTCGGATTTGGCGATCACCACAGCACCAAACTGGCGCGCATAGTCGCGCCAGACACCTGCAACAAAAAATTTATCAGCTATTAATTCAGGAGCTGCTTGCGCACGATTTAATTGGGCTAGAGGCCTAAAAGATGCTGAAAAACGCTCAAAAACAGCCCCTGGACGTGCGCCGTACAGGTCAACCACGGCTTCGCTCACGTAAATCGCGATATGACCAGGCGGTGTGGTCAGCGGGTTACCCACCAACGGCAGCACACGACTCGGGTCACTGAGATCTCGCGCAATCAATGCCACTGCGGGCTGACTGCTGTCGAGGGAAATGGAGGTTGTACGCAGCGTGCCGACGCGCTGCACACCTTTGACGTGCGCGATGCTTGCGACGAATTCTGGCGTGAAATAAACCGTGTCCGCTGCAGCGCCAGCCCCCGATGGCAAGGCGGTGCGCATGTACAAATCAGCGGGCAACACCACGTCAAGCCAGTCGGTGACGGAGTCACGAAAACTGGCGACCATGACCGTCAGCGCTACCGCCAGGCTGAGCGAAGCGACCACACCGCTCACGGCGATGGCTGCACTGGCACGCACTCGCCGGGCGCGCTCGACAGCCAGCAGTGGCAGCAACTGATGCCGGGCAACAGGAGCAATGCGGTCATACAAAAACGCGACCAGCCAAGGCAGCGCCGTGATACCGCCTATCAAGAGCAGCCCAACCGATACATAAGCTGCCAGCGGAATGCCAAAAACGGGCGGCGAAGCCGCAAGAAGAGCGCTACAAACTATCAGAATGAGACTGAACCATCGTCCCTTGCCCTCAGCTTGTGCTGCGCCCAAGCCTTTGAGGGTTTGTGCAGGCGGCAACTGTTGCGCCGTGCGTGCGGGCCACCAACCGCCCACCACAGCCGCTAGTGTGCCCAGCGTGCCGTAAGTCAAAGCGGCCACCCAACTGAACTGCAAGCTGGGCGCAACCCCCGCAAAATAACCACCCCCCAAGTCACCGCCCAGCACCCGCAGGGCCAGCGCTGCCAAGCCGGTGCCCAACAGCAACCCCAAAGCGCTGCCCAGCAAGCCGAGCGCGCCTGATTCAATCAGTACCAGCGCCAAGCGCTCGCGCCCCGTCAACCCAAGCACACCCAGCAACGCAAACTGCTGCGCACGTTTGGCCACGCTGAGCGACAGCACTGAAAACACCAAAAACGCACCGGTGAACAGCGCGACGAGTGCCAGCACGGTCAGGTTGACGCGGTAAGCGCGCGACAGGTTGCTGACCCGTTGCGCCGCGTCGCCAGGCTCTGCAGCGACGATACCCGCAGGCAATTGCAAGGACTGAATAAACGCCGCACGGTCTGTGCCTGGTTTCAAGCGCAGGTCGATGCGCGACAGTTGCCCGCGCTTGTCAAACAAATCCTGTGCTGCGCCAATGTCCATCACAGCCAAGGCCGCACCGCCTGCGCTGATGCTGCCAGCCGTTCTGACATCCAGCAGTTGCAAGCCGCTTTGGATTTTGAAGGTGGTGCTCAGCGTTTGCCTGGCGGTGGCGTTCAAAAAAACCGAACCTGGCGTGAACAGCGCGAAGCGGTCAGCATCCTTTACGGGCAAAGGCATCAAGGCGGGTGCCAGTTGCGCCACCACCAAGGCATCCAAACCCATCACTCGCAGGGCACTGCGTTTGCCGTCAAGCGTGATGGCGTAACTCCCCAGCTCCAGCAGCGGGCTGGCCACCGCGACTTGCGGATGATTGGCGACGCGCTCAAAAACAGCTTCATCAAACGTGCCTTGCGCAGCGCGCAGCTCCAGGTCAGGCTGACCATTGACAGACCGTACGGCTGTTGAAAACTCACTAAGGGCCGAGGCATTGATCAAATGCGTGGCAAACGCCAGCGCCACACCCAGCATCACAGCCACCACTGCCGCCGCGTTGCGCCAGGGGTGGTGCGTCAGTTCGCGCCATGAAAACTGACGCAAGAGCTTGGCAAGCAGCTTAGGTTCGGATGCCATCGCTGGTCAAATACAAAATCCGGTCCGCTCGGCTGGCTGCGGCTTCAGAGTGCGTGACCAGCACAAGAGATGCGCCATGTTCGCGGGTTTGGGCAATCAGAGCATCCATTACCTTGGCGGCGGTGGTCGGGTCTAAATTACCTGTGGGCTCATCGGCCAGTAGCAGGCCAGGGCGGTGGATCAGAGCCCGCGCAATGGCCACCCGCTGCAGTTGCCCGCCACTGAGCTGCTGCGGCAGGCGCTTGCCCAGACCTTGCAGACCGACAGCTTGCAGCATCACGTCAACCCGTGCATCGTCATGCAAGCCCAGCAACAGCAAGGGCAGCGCCACGTTTTGCGCCACATCCAGATGCGGCAACACATGAAAAGCCTGGAACACAAAACCCACATGCTGGCGACGCATCAAGGCACGCTGGTCGTCTGGCAGGTTTTTCAAATCAACGCCCTTGAGGGTGACGCTGCCTTCGTCCCAATCATCCAGCCCGGCCATGCAGTTCAGCAGGGTCGATTTGCCCACACCGGATTCGCCCACGATGGCGACAAACTCGCCCTGTGCAACGCTGAATGTGACGTTCTGGAACACGCTGCTGTCAGCATAGCGTTTGGCCAGACGGTTGATTTGCAAGGTCATGCCAGTACCTCATTGAACTGCGTCAAAACCTGTTGCAAGGCATCCGGCGCATCACAGGCAACGATGCGCCGCTGCGGCATACTGCGAAGCCAGGTGATTTGCCGCTTGGCAAGCTGGCGCGTGGCAAAAATGCCTTTGTCACGCAGCTCGGCCATCGGCGATGCGCCGTCCAATCCGAGCGCCTCGTGCGAGTCCAGGTATTCCCATGCCTGGCGATAGCCGACGCAACGCATCGACGGCAAATCCGCCCTCAGGTCGCCACGCGCTCTCAAGGCTTTGACTTCGTCGATAAAGCCTGCGGCCAGCATCGCGTCAAAGCGCTGGGCAATGCGGGTGTGCAGCCAGGCTCTGTTTGTGGGTTCGAGTGAAATCAAGGCTGAATCCGCCTGTTGAAGGGCGCGAGCAGCTCTGTTTTCAGTCGCATTGCGCTGCTGAAAAGACGACAGGGGCTGGCCTGTGAGCCTGAACACTTCCAGCGCCCGGGAAATACGCTGCGAATCGTTGGGCTTCAAGCGCTGCGCGGTGATGGGGTCCACCAGCGCCAGCTCGGCGTGCAGGGCAGGCCAGCCTTTTTCACGTGCCTGCTCGGCGATCTGCTCACGCAAAGCCGCATCCGCTTTGGGCATGTCGTCCAGTCCGTCAGTCAAAGCCTTGAAGTACAGCATGGTGCCGCCGACCAGCAGCGGCAACTTGCCGCGCGCTGTGATTTCCTGAATCAGGCGTTCAGCATCGCTGACAAATTCAGCCGCGCTGTAGGCGTTGAGGGGGTCACGGATGTCAATCAGGTGGTGCGGCACTTCAGCCAGCTCGGCTGCTGTGGGTTTGGCCGTGCCGATGTCCATGCCCCGGTAGACGAGTGCTGAATCGACGCTGATGATCTCCACCGCATGCTGCTGGGCTATGGCCAAAGCAGCGGCTGTTTTGCCTGAGGCCGTGGGCCCGGCCAAAGCGACGTAGCGCAGGCTCACGGCTTGACCGCCGGCGGTAGTGTGTGGCCATATTTGCGCACCAGCACCCACGCGCTCAGGGCAATCATGGCGCTCCAGAACCACAGGCCATTGGTCAGCGGCAGCACCGTGCCATCCATGCGCACACCCAGCCAGCTGCCAATGCCAAAAGCCACCACCATCATGAAAAACCCGTTCATCGCCGATGCCGCCCCGGCTGATTTGGGGAAAGGTCCAACCGCGCCGCTTTGGCCGCACGGCTGATGAATGCCGTGCCCCACCATGAACAGCCCAAGCGGCACCAGGATGGCCCAGACATTGACCACACCTGCCCAGGCCAGCCCACCCATCAATGTGCCTGCCCCCAGGCTGATGCAGGCAGCAACAGCGGTGGCCTTTTGCACACTAAAGCGCAGCAGCAGTCTGCGGCACAAAAATGTGCCCGCGACATAGCAGACGGACGTGAAAAACATCACCATGCCGAACTGCGTTTTGCTCAATCCCAGCACCGAGATGAACACAAACGATGAGCTGGCCAAAAAGGTAAAAAGGCCGCCATAAGACGCAGCAGACAGGGCTGAAAACGCCAGAAAAGTCGGGTTGCCCAGAATAGCTTGCCAGGTTTTGAGCAAGGTTGCGGGCTGCAATGCGTTGGGGTTTTTGTTGGACAGGGTTTCTTTGAATCGAAGTACGACCAATGCCAGCGCTGACGCACCAAAAATGGCCACCGCCAGCAGCGCGGCACGCCAGCCGTAGTGGTGCGCCAGCAAGCCGCCCACGGGCGCGCTGATGCAGGCCAGCACACCCAGCCCGCTCAAACCCTTGGACATGATGCGCGCGCCGTCTTGCGGTTGATACAAATCGCGCACCAAAGCCCTTGCGCACATCACCACGGCACCCATGGCCGCGCCCTGTAGCGTGCGCCAGACAATCAGTTGCGCCATGCTGGGTGCCATGGCACTGCCAATGGCTGCCACCAGATAAGCCGCCAGACCGATCAGCAAAATCGGACGCCTGCCAAAGCGGTCAGACAACGGCCCCCACACCAGCTGCGACACACCAAAAGCCAGCAACAGGCTGCTCAATGTGAGTTGCGCCTGGGACATGGGCGCAGAAAAGCTGCCCGTCAGCGCAGGCAAGGCGGGCAGGTACAAATCAGTCGTGACAGGCTGGATGCCCAGCAGCATGGCCAGCACCAGAACCACCAGACCGGGTGACATGGCTGCGTCAGTGGCAGTGAGGGGGGTGGCGCTTTTGGTTGTCAAGGGCAGGGGTGCAGGCATCTGCTTGAGGTTAGCAGAACAGGATCAAAACCAGAGGCGGCAGGATAATCCAAAAGCTTTGTCAACGCCCACGCATGAACAGCGCGTCCAGCTCCTTGACACTGATCTGCCGCCAGGTCGGCCTGCCGTGGTTGCACTGGTCAGATCGCTCGGTGGCTTCCATCTGGCGCAGCAGGGCGTTCATCTCTTCCAGCGTCAGCTTGCGGTTGGCGCGCACGGCACCATGGCAGGCCATGGTGGACAGCAGCTCGTTTTGTGCACGTTGCACAACAGTGCTGGCGTCATGCTGCGCCAGTTCGGCCAGCACGCTGCGTGCCAGCTCTACCGCATCGCCTTTTGCCAGCGATGTGGGCACAGCCCGTACGGCCAGGGTTTTGGCGGAGAACGGCGTGATGTCCAAGCCCAGCGCTGCCAGTGTGTCCTGGCTGGTCTCGGTGGTAGACACTTCAAGCGGGCTGGCGGCAAACGTGGCGGGTATCAGCAGTGGCTGGCTCAAAATACGACTTGTGTCCAGTTGCGCTTTCAAGCCCTCGTACATGATGCGTTCGTGCGCCGCATGCATGTCAACAATCACCAAGCCCTGGGTGTTTTCAGCCAGGATGTAGATGCCTTGCAGTTGGGCAATGGCGCGGCCCAGTGGCCAGGTGTTGGTGGCTTCTGGCAGTTTGGCAGCTTCTGGTTGCGGCCACATGGCTTCAAAGTCTGAAACCATGGACTCATAGGGCGCTACAAAGTTTATAGCTGCTTGCGCCCGTATTTGTTGGCTTGGAGGCTGATTTGATGCCTGAAAAACACTAAAAACCGTGCTTTCGGAGGCTTCCTGAGTCGTTTCTGCAAGATTTTCTGATGAGCGTGCCAGCGAACGCGGCACAGCCAGCGCATGTTCAGCCGCATGGCGCACCGCGCTGTGTACTTCACGGCTGTCCCTGAACCGCACCTCGATTTTCGTCGGATGCACGTTCACGTCCACCCTCGTGGGGTCCATCTCCACATACACCGCATAAATCGGCTGGCGATGACCATGCAGCACGTCCTCATAGGCGCTGCGTGCCGCGTGGGTGATGACCTTGTCACGCACGTAGCGGCCATTGACATAGGCGAACTGCTGGTCGGCCCTAGTGCGTGCGGCATCTGGTGTGCCCGCCCGGCCCCACACCCGGATCAGCGGCGAGCCATCAGGCCGCACAGCGGCGCTCTGGTAATTGACAGCGACAGACTGCGCCACAAAATCAGGCCCCAGCACATCGGCCAGGCGCTGATCCTGTGGGTTGTCTCCCGTACAAGCTCGCCACTGCTCCACCAGTTTGCCTTCATGCCAGATGGCAAAGCCCACATCGGGCCGCACCAGTGCGTGGCGGCGCACAGCTTCTACACAATGCCCCAGCTCGGTGGCGTCGGTTTTTAAAAATTTGCGGCGTGCAGGTGTGGCGTAAAACAGTTCACGCACCTCGACCGTCGTGCCCCGGCTGCGGGCGGCTGGGTTCAACTCGCCCGTGCGGCCGTCGAGCTGCCAGGCGTGCTCAGCCTCATCGGTTCTGGACGTGATGCTCATGTCTGCAATCGAATTGATCGCCGCCAGTGCCTCGCCCCTGAAACCCATCGTGCCCACGGCTTCCAGGTCTTGCAGGGATCCGATTTTGCTGGTGGCGTGGCGCTTCAGCGCAATGGGCAGTTCATCACGCGGTATGCCGGCGCCGTCGTCTTCAACCGCAATCAGGCGCACGCCGCCTGCCAGCAGCCGCACCGTGACATGGCCAGCGCCAGCGTCCAGCGCGTTGTCCACCAGCTCACGCACCACCGACGCGGGTCGCTCCACCACTTCGCCGGCGGCAATCTGGCTGATCAGCTCATCGGGCAGTTCACGGATAGGGCGGCGCGGGGCGGGGGGATTCATTGCCTTTGATTTTAGGCGGGAAGCCTTTTTGGTCTGTCAAAATGCCTGAATGGAAATCATCACCTTCTTGATTGACTTTATCGTCAACATTGACAAGCACCTCGTCAACTTTGTGGCTGCCTATGGGGCTTGGGTTTATGCGCTCTTGTTTTTGATTATTTTTGTAGAAACAGGCGTTGTGGTGATGCCGTTTTTGCCCGGCGATTCGCTGCTGTTTGTGGTCGGCACCATGTGCGGCGTGGGCCTGATGAGCTTACCGCTGGCGGTTGGCTTGCTGTTTGTCGCTGCGGTGCTGGGTGACCAGTGCAACTACTCGATTGGCCGCTACTTTGGCCCCAAAGTCTTCAGCTGGCCGAACTCGCGGTTTTTTAACAAGCGGGCGTTTGACAAATCACACGCTTTTTACGAGCGCTACGGTGGTATCACCATCATCCTGGCGCGGTTTGCCCCGTTTTTACGAACCTTTGCGCCGTTCGTTGCAGGCGTTTCTGAAATGAACCGCAAAAAATTCACGCTTTACAACGTGGTGGGCGGCGCGCTGTGGGTGGGCGGCATCATCACCGCAGGCTACTTGTTCGGCAATATTCCGATTGTCAAAGCCAACCTGGAGAAAATCATCTGGGCCATGATTCTGATTCCGGGTTTGCTGGTGATTTATGGGGCCTGGAAGGCAGGGCGTCACCCACAACCGCCTGCTTGAAGAGGATGCTGGCTGATAAATTTACTGAAGAAAATTGCTGGACTTATGGATAGTGCGTAGCGTTCAATCGTTGTCATGGTTATAAAATGTAAAAATGTGTTTCTTTTTCGCTTGCCTCAGTCGCTGGGTTGCTGTCCTGGCCGCTTTTCTGGCCCTGGTAACGACTTCTCTGGTCAATGCGCAGATTTGCGGTATCCCGGGCATGATCGGCAACGCAGCCGTTTCAGCCGCCGTCAATACCTATTTTGCAGGTAGCGGCACGCCAGCGGCGGGCACGTCATCTGTCGCCTTGCTGGCTGGTGCTACATCGCGTCGCGGTGTAGCGGTTAATTTGGTCGCAGGGGACCTGGTGCTCATCATGCAGATGCAGGACAACGACGGTACTTTGGCGGGCAACTACGAATATGCCGTGGTCACTGTGGGGGGCGGTGTTGGGGCCACCATTCAACTGGCCTCCAATCTGGTCAACAGCTATGCCCAAACCATCACTGCGGCCACCGGCGTTGTGCGTACGTTTCAGGTCATCCGCGTCCCCCAGTATTCAACAGCCACACTGTCGGGCACCATCAATGTCCTGCCCTGGTTTGTCAATCCTGTGTCTGGCGCTGGAACCGGCGGTGTTTTTGCGGTGGACGTCGCCGGGCTTCTGACATCCAACGGTGTCACCATCAATGCCAATGCGCGCGGCTTCAGGGGTGGCCTGGGTGTGAACTCAGCCAGCAACCGCGCTGGAGGCGGCCCTCTGGACAACGACTATGCCTGTGATTCCGGCACCCTGAATGGATCGTACAAGGGTGAGGGCACTGCGGGTATCCCCAAACGGGTGTTGGGCTTTAACACTGGCGGCACTGCGGGTGCCGCCACGACCTATGACGCTGTCGGTGAACTGTACACAGTCGCTGCCAATCGCGGCTTTTTAAATGGCTCCTGCGGCCGGGGTGCGCAGGGCAATAGCGGAGGGGGCGGCAATGACGGCGTGCCGCCCACCAATACCAACGGGCAAAATTCGGGCGGTGGCGGTGGTGGAAATGTCGGCGTGGGTGGCGCTGGCGGTAACAGCTGGAACAGCAACAATACAGCCAGTTTCACGCTCAACCAGACGCCACCAACCCCTCTGGGATTAGGTGGCTGGCCGGCAGGCGGGCGTGGCGGCCTGGCGTTGGCTCCTGCTGTGGCTACAAAGCTTTACCTCGGCGGCGGCGGCGGCGCAGGGTCTGCCAACAACGCCAGCGCTGACGTCATCACTACTTTCCCACCCAGCGCACCGGGCGCACCGCCTGCTGCCAATGGCGCGACTGGGGGGGTCACGTCCTCTGGCGCTGCTGGTGGTGGTGTGGTGATTTGGCGTGCCGGTGCTGTCACTATTAGCGCTGCCAGCACCATTAATGCACAGGGTGCGCACGCTTACACCAAAGCGCCGAACGGTGACACAGACTCTGGCGGTGGTGGGGGTGCTGGCGGTACTGTGGTGATTGACAATGCCTCGGGCTCGCTGGCAAACCTGACCATTAACGCTTTTGGCGGCATTGGTGGGAGCTCGAATTATTTCAACCATGGCCCCGGCGGCGGCGGCGGCGGTGGCGGTGGTTTGATATTTACACGCGGTACGGGTGCGACCACCAGCGTCATCGCCGGTACGCCGGGCACAGATGGGTGTTGCGGCGGTACCGGAGGCAACAATAGTCCCAAGAATTACGAGGCTACAGCGGGTGCTGTCGGCGCAGTGACAACATCAGGTGTTGGCAACCCACCGGGTTCTTCTTCAGGCGCGCAATGTTTGCCAAACCTGACGGTGAACAAGGTCACGACGACGCCGCTTATCACGGCGGCTACCGGCGCGACGGCTCAGTTCACACTGAATGTGCGCAACACTGGCGGCGCTGCGACCAATGTGTTTCTTTACGACACTGGTTTACCACCAGGTTGGGCGTACTCGGCCACACCGGCAGCGACTTTTGCCTATTCGCCTGCGCCGCCCTTGGCGGGTGGTGCCTTTGCAGCAGGTGCTGAAACCACCCTGGCGACGGGTGTTGCGTCGCCTCCCGTATTGCCAGTCAACACCTACACGGCTTTTAACACCTCTCCTTTGTCGCTGCGTGCGGCAGCAACTGCGCCTGGTCGTACCCCTACTGTCGCGCAGGGCAGCTTGACCTTCGGTAGTTTCTTTATCCCCCAAAACGGCAGCATCAGCGTGACCTATGCTGTGACGATTCCGAATACTGCGACTGTGGGGACTTACCACAACGGTGCTGGCGCCAGCTTTTTGGACCCGACGCGTAGCTCCAATGTGGGTCGGGCCATCGCCATGGCGACCAATATTTCAGCCAATCGCAACAGTCTGGCTTACAGCAGCAGCACCACATTTCAAACTGGCGGGACAACCACAGTGGCCGGCAGTCATTACAGCGGCCTGGTGGCGGGCCCCACGGGCGAGGACGTGCGCTTGCTACCCGACATCAGCATCACCAAGACGGGTTCAGCCTCTGCACCGGTCAACGCAATATTCAACTACACCCTGACGCCGCGCAATAACGGGCGTGCTATTGCTGTGCAGGTGTTCAACGCAACCCAGGCAACCGATGTTGCGCTGGCCAATCTCGGTACGGTACTGGGTGCGTCACCGTTGAGCATCACCGACACATTGCCCACGGGCGTGTTTGCCACCAACACGTTTGCTGGCACGAATTGGGTGTGCAGCGGCACATCACCTATTGTCTGCACCTTGCCTGATGCCAATGCTTTTCCTGTCAACGCCGCGACCAATTTTGCCGCCGTGACAGGCACCGTTCGCGTCACTTGTCTGGGGGGCAGTGGCAAAACCAACACCGCTGTTGTCTCGCCCGGTGCGGGTGAGACGCTGCTGACCAACAACACGGGTACCTTCACCACCACCATCACACCGGGCTGCGTCAACGCCACGCTGACGATCGCCAAGTTCAACAGCGTGGTTTTTCCTGCAACGCTTTTAGCCGGGCAAACCACCAGCTATACCATCACTGTTGCCAATCTGGGCCCGGGCGCAGCGGGCGGCACCACACTCAGAGACTCTCCATCGCTTGGGTTGAGTTGCACAACCAACCCAACCTGTACGGCAACTGCAGGAGCGGCTTGTCCGGGTTCTCTGGCTATCGGTACTTTGCTGGGCCCTGTGGGGCTGGTCATTCCTACCCTGGGTTCTGGCTCCACGGTTACTTTCGCCTTGACCTGCGGCGTTACCGCCACAGGCCTGCCTTAGAGACGATGGTGCAAAGCTGTACTTGTTTAATAACCAAGCATGAGATTTGAGGTATTCAGACCGGACTTACAAATCATGGGTGCGCCAACCCTGACCCGGATCACGATTCGGATTCGGGGTTTTATTGCGATTTATGGGGCTGGGAAGGCGGGGCATCACCGAAAGAAAGTGGGCTAACAGCTACCAATGATGTAATTTGCACACCCTCCGATTTATTTCTTGTGAGGGACTTGCAGAATTCCGCAAGCCAGCCGAATTAACCGCTACGTGAGGTAAAAAAAGTTGCGGGCACCGCCTAAAAGGCTGCAAGATCAGGGTATTGAATCATGAACTTGGTGAGCGCCCATGCATACTACCCTGAGTCCTGTAACTGTCCAAAGATTTTCTGCCCTGCAAGGTGAACTCATCGCATTGTAGTGGTCAAGTAATTTCGGACAGTACGATAGATTTTTTTGATGTCGATTCACGC
>JBILXX010000017.1:0-43040 GCA_044378095.1 Polaromonas sp. | reverse complement strand
CTGGAGTCCATCGGTTACATTCCCCCTGCCGAAGCTGAAGAAAATTACTATCGGCAATTAACCAGTCAGGCCGTCATCTCGGTCTGACTTAACCCAACGGGCCTCCATGAAACCCGGGGCGATTCATTCGCTTCTTTTTCAGCATCTATCAAATCAAACTGAATTTTTTGAGGGCTCGGTAGCTTCTGCCGTATGGCAGCGGGCAGTGCCTCGTATAAAGTTTTCATTAAATCCACCATCGCCGTGGGCTGACCCTGCACGGTCTGGGCGCAATTCATTACCGCCCGCACTAAGTCTCGCGTCTGAGCCGTGCTCAAGGATAGGTTCGCCCCTAAACTGCGCGCTGAATTCTCCAGCGCAGCGGCATCTTGACTTGGCTTCTTCATCTCATAAGCAAGCATCATCAACAATACTACGGGAACGGCGGTCGTTTGCAGCAGTGCGATATGGCCACTGGTGGGGTTAACCATGTCTGGTGCAACCTTTGGCCTAGGCAGATCGCCCCCCAAAAAAAAGCGTGTGGGCGATGTGGAAATTTGCAACGTCATAGTTCAAGCCTCTTTTCAAAAACTTACGCTTTACAAAACTTGGAAACGATGTTCTCATTTCTTTTTTGCAGGGAGAGGAGAAACGGTCTTTTAGGGGACGTTTTGGCAACTTAAATGCCTTTAATGCCGTGAATGCCCAGCGCAATCGGCCGCATCCAACTGCTTTTTCCGGGTTAAATGGACTGGCGCTCAGTAAAGATGCCGCGATGTCGGCTTCAAAGATAAGCAAGTCACTCAAATTGAGCAATCTTTGGCCGTTTTCAGATATAAAAAGTGCTTGAAACCCAATATCTACGTGCGCAAGCAGCTCCTGATTATGTAGCACCTAGCAAGTGTGCCTGGATCGGTTTTTTGCCAGAGGCCTTGGGGCAACGTCGATGCTGATGCGCAAGCGCCCAATGGCCAGAACTTAAACACCCTACAAGGCTACAAAGCCATCGTTGCATGGGTATTCCTCAAATCACAGACCATTGATCCGGGAATTCGTGCCCAGCTTGCTTGAAATGACCAGTACTCTTTGGTGGAAATCAACCAAAGCGTCTGGCCCGAAACTGAGATTGGTTAGACCAGCGCACCGACTGTTTACGGATGTTGGCTGATCACTTGCAATCGGGCAGCTCAAGAGAGTGTTCACAGCCTCACACTCAACCAACCGTTCACCGCAGTACGCTACCGACCGGTATTTGTCGATAGACCAAATGGACGAATCTGGGCAATAACCGCATCTGCGAAAGGATTCAATCTTGTGGTGTTCCACGCAATAGCAGTGGTGACAACGTCCAGCTTTTCCTGAAGGGGCCGCACCACCACATTCGCTGGCGCCAGCTTCTTCAACACCGCAGGCACCAGCGCGATGCCTTGCCCACAACCGACGAACGCAATCTGGGACGCTACCGAACTGACCTCATGCACGATGCGGGGTGAAAAGCCGCGCGCCTGGCAGGACGCAATCAAGTGGTCGAAATACACCGGGCTGACCCGGCGCGAAAACATCACAAAGTCTTCTTCAGCGAGCGACGCAAGACGGATGCGCGCCTTTTGGGCACTTGGATGTGTGCGTGGCAGCGCTACGGCGAGGCGCTCCTGAATCAACGGTATGGCTTGCACCGACTCACCCAGGTCGCCCTCCAGACGGGCGAAGGCCAGATCAATCTCGCCCGCCAGCAACAGTGGAACCGCGTCCACGCTATCGATCTCCCGGACCGAAACCGTCAGCTGCGGATACTGGGACTTGAGTTTGCTGATGATGCCGGGCAGCACCTCCAGCATCGCGGGGGTGATGGCGCCCAGGGTCAGAACGCCGGATTGCCCAGCGGAAGCCTCGCGCACCGCAAACTCCAGGCGCTCCAATTGCTCGGCCAGCTTCTGCACCGCGGGGAGGATCGCCGCTCCGACGGGCGTCAGTTGCGCGCCGCGCCGCGAACGGTCAAACAACTTCACCTTCAGCGATTGCTCCAGCACCTGGATCTGCTCGGTCAGCGGAGGCTGGGACATGCCCAGGCGCTCAGCGGCCTTTCTGAACGTCTTCTCTTCAGCCACCACAAGAAAGAGCCATAGGTGGCGGATAAGGCGGAAGTTAATCATGGTGCCAGTGATAGGTTTTCAGGAATGAAGTGATCTGTTCTTACGAATTTACATATCATATAACCGGCCTCAGAGTCATGCCTGTTCAAGTACCCTAAGGACCACCCATGACCCCATCCAGCCCCCTGGAACGCCTGTCGGCACTTGATACCAACACGGTGTCCGATGCTCTGGATTTTCTTCACCTGCCGGGAGCGACTTTCGGCATTCGCCCGCTGTGGAACTGCCCCAAGATTGTCGGCCGTGCCAGCACGATCCAGTTGGGAGCCAAGACCGATGCGGCACCCACGGTCCACCTGATCTCGCCGGTCATCGCCGAAGTCAGCACCACCGATCGCGTCCTGGTCATTGCGGGCGGGCTCGATGGCATTTCCTGCTGGGGCGACATCCTGGCCAATGCAGCGCAGGTCAAGGGCATTCGCGGTTCCGTCATCGATGGCAACAGCCGCGACATCGACGGCAGCGAATCGATTGGCTACCCGGTTTATGGCCGGGGGGTGACGATGATCAGTGCGCGCAACCGTGTCGTGCAAGTGTCAGCTGGGCAACCGGTCAACGTGGCAGGCGTCATGGTGCAAGAGGACGACTACGTGATAGCGGACCGTTGCGGCACGGTTTTTGTACCTGCCGCGCACATTGCGGCGGTGCTTGATCTGGGTGAACGCATCGCGCGGCGCCAGGCGGGCATGGTCGATGCCGTGCGATCGGGGCGATCGGTGGCGGACGTCATGCATGACAAGGAATTCGAAGCCATCCAGTCGGGGAGCGCGCAATGAAACAGCTTGAAGACCAAGAACTCGTCGCCCTGTTCGCGGGCCTGGACACACCCGGCGTCTCGGACGCCATGGACAAGCTGGGCCTGCCCGGCCAATGCCTGGGCATCATGCCGCTGGACAACTACAAGGGCGTGGTGGTCGGCCCGGCATTCACGGTCCAGTACGTGTCGGCCAGCACACCACCAGGAACGGTGGGCGACTTTATCGATGACGTTGCCGAGGGAAATGTGGTGGTCATTGCCAATAACGGCCGCACCGACTGCACGGTCTGGGGCGACATCATGACGCAGTACGCGGGCACCCGCAAGATCGCCGCCACAGTGATCGACGGCGTCTGCCGCGATGTGTCGAAAGCCCTGACCGACGACTACCCGCTCTTCACCCGTGGCCGCTTCATGCGCACCGGTAAGGACAGGGTGCAGGTGGAGGCCACGCAGGTACCGGTCTCCGTCGGCATGGCGCGTGTTTGCCCGGGCGATATCGTTGTTGCCGATGCGAATGGCGTCGTCGTGGTGCCCCGCGCACAGGCCCGAGAGGTTGCCGAGACGGCGCGCGCCATCGAGCAGGTGGAAGCCAGCATTCGGGCTCAGATTGCTCAAGGCAAGACGCTTAAAGAGGCCCGCGCGGCGCTGGCCTATCACACGCTGCAAAGAAAGGGGGCATGATGAACGCCACCACCCACATCGCCGAACGCTGCGTTGCGCTTGGCAGTTCAACTCTGTATGAGGCTTCTGGCCTGGCTTGCTCGGTTGACCCCGATATCCGCAGTCTCTGGGCAGGGGCCACCCTTGCGGCACCTGCGTTTCCCCTTGTCTGCTCGCCGGGCGACAACCTTTCCATCCACATCGCCATGGAGCGCGCACCGCGTGGGAGTGTGCTGGTCGTTGCAACGGGTAACTTTGTGGCCGGTTATTGGGGCGAAGTGTTGACAGTAGCCGCTGAAGTAGCAGGAATCGTCGGGTTGGTCATTGATGGTGGCGTGCGCGATGTGGCCGCCATGACCCGGCGCCGCTTTCCTGTTTTCACGCGGGGCGTGAGCGTGCGGGGCACGATCAAGGCCAGCAGCCCTTCGGTCGGGCAGGCCATGCTCTTCGGCGGAGCGCCCGTTGCCGCTGGCGATATGGTGGTCGCCGATGATGACGGCGTCATCATCGTCCCCGCAGCCGAGCTTGAGCGCAGCCTTGCCGCCGCTGAAGCCAGGGCCAGCAAGGAGGCCGAGATGATGGCGCGTTTGTCGCAGGGAGAGACCACGATGGACTTGCTGGGTCTTTCTGCCTGGCGGGAGCGCGTGTGACCGCCGCTTTTCAGACCTTAAACGTCAACCTGGCGCAGGCCCAGCCTTCGGCGACCTACCGCATGATCGACCGCGTGGCCGCACGCAGGGCGTCGGGTGCCAAGATCATTTCCCTGAGCGCGGGTGAGCCGGACTTTGATACGCCTGCGCACATCCGCGAGGCTGCCATCGCTGCGATCCACGCCGGGCACACGCGCTACACCCCCGTAGCAGGGATGCGCGCGCTGCGCGAGGCCGTCGCCGCCAAGTTTCGCGACGAAAACGGCATAACCGGTGTGACCTGGGAAGACACCATTGTCTGCAGCGGTGGCAAACAGGTGATCTACAACGCGCTGGCCGCGACGCTCAACACAGGCGACGAAGTCATTGTTCCTGCACCCTACTGGGTCAGTTACCCGGAGATGGTGCAGTTGTGCGGCGCGGTCCCTGTGCTGGTGCCGTGTGGCAGTGCCACCGGCTTCAAGCTGACCCCGCAAGCCTTGCAGGCGGCGATTGGCCCCCGGACGCGCTGGCTGATTCTCAACTCCCCGTCAAACCCCACGGGTGCTGTCTACAGCTGCGACGAACTCGCCGCCTTGGCAGCGGTGTTGCTCGATCACCCTCACGTTTTGGTGCTGGCTGACGACATCTACGAACACTTGGTGTTCGACGGCGCAACATTTCAAACGATGGCGCAGGTTGAGCCACGCCTGCGCCAGCGCACGCTGACGATGAATGGCGTCTCCAAAGCCTACGCTATGACGGGTTGGCGGATTGGTTTTGGCACGGGCCCCCGGTGGCTGATCGACGCGATGGAAAAGCTCCAGGGGCAGCAAACATCGGGCGCCTCGTCCATCTCGCAGCATGCGGCACTCGCCGCACTGACGGGGCCGCAGGAATTTATCCCCACATCCCGGTCGGTTTTTGAAGCGCGGCGCGATCTGGTGGTGCGGATGCTCAAGGACACCCCTGGCCTGCAATGCGAAAACCCTGGCGGCGCCTTCTACGCGTTCGCCTCCGTGGCGGGACTGATCGGCAAATCCACGGCGGGCGGAACCCTGCTGACAAGTGATGAAGATGTAGCCTACGCCCTGCTCGACGAAGCCGGCGTGGCCGTGGTCCATGGCAGCGCGTTCGGACTCGGCCCTTACATCCGAATCGCCTACGCGCTGGACAACGATTCACTGCGCCAGGCTTGTGAAGCAATCGAGCGCTTCTGTCGGGTTTCAACTGTCTAGAAGTCAGCCATACCTGCGCGCGAAGAATTCACCAAACACCATCTGCCGCTGTCTGTGTCAGGAGAACAATGGGAGTCATACTCCAATTAAATTGACTGCCTATCAGTAGAGATAGCCGCGATTTCGTCGTCCAGGAGAATCAAGTCACGTGAGCTGAGAGATTTTTAGCCGCTTTTAACTATCAAAAGTGCCTGAAACCCAATGAATACCAGATATAGCAGCTCCTGATTAAGTAGCAAAAATCAACTGACCTCGGCAATCATCTCAATCTCCACACACGCACCCATCGGGATTTGTGCCACGCCAAAGGCGCTGCGTGCATGCGCGCCAACAGTTGAACCAAACACTTCGCCAAACAATTCACTGGCACCGTTGGTGACCAGGTGCTGCTCGGTAAAGTCGGCGGTAGAGTTGACCAGGCTCATGAGTTTGACGATGCGTGTCACGTCATTCAGTGTTTTGCCGGTGCTGGCCAAAGCGGCGTGCAGTGTGCCCATCAGGTCAATGGCTATCGCGCGAGCAGCCAGCTTGCCTTCAGCGGTGTCAGTGTTTTTGCCCAGTTGACCAACCCAGGCTTTGCCTTCTTTTTTGGCGATGTGGCCGCTTAAAAAAATCAGCTTCCCGGTTTGCACGTAGGGCACATAAGCCGCTGCTGGTATGGCCAGCGGGGGCAGGGTGATGCCCAGGGTGCCGAGTTTTTGATAGACGTCGTGTGATGGGGTGCTCATGTTGGGTGTCCTTGTTAGAAGTAAATTCAAAGTGTATTTTGGCAGTGATAAGCTTGATTCATTCAACGGCATGGCAACTTATTCCAACCCGGCAGGAGCAAGCAGTGGCACTCTTTAACCAAAACGCATTGAACCCCGGCGTCAAAAAACGCGAGGTGTTTGGCTGGGCGATGTATGACTTTGCCAATTCGGGCTACACCACGGTGGTCATCACGGCGGTGTTTGCCGCCTATTTTGTCGGCGGTATCGCCAAGGGTGCAGACTGGGCCACCTTTGCCTGGACGGCGGCGCTGAGCATTTCTTACGCCATCGTCATGTTGACCATGCCCAGCCTGGGCGCTTACGCTGACCTGCGAGCCGCGAAGAAAAAACTACTGGTCATTTTTACCATCGGTTGTGTGCTGTCTACAGCCGCTTTGGCTTTGGCCGGGCCGGGCAGTGTGGCGCTGGCGTTTGTCCTGATCGTGGTTTCCAACACTTTTTTCAACTACGGTGACGCCATCAGCGCCGCCTTTTTGCCCGAGCTGGCCAAGCCCGACGGCATGGGCAAAGTCAGCGGCTGGGGCTGGAGTTTTGGCTACTTTGGCGGCATGCTGGCGCTGGGCATTTGCCTGGGCTATGTGATTTGGGCGGGTGGGCAGGGCATCAAGGCTGACAGTTTTGTGCCTGTGACGATGCTGATCACGGCCGTGATCTACGGTGTGTCGGCAATGTTCACCTTCAAGTTTTTGAAAGAGCGTGCTGTGCCCAACCCGGCAGCGCTGGGGCAAAGCGGTTTCAAGGCATCGCTTGTGCAACTGAAAAAAACGTTTCATGAAGCCAGGCGCTACCCGGACTTCATGTGGCTGCTGTTGTGTGCGGTGTTTTACCAGGGCGGTGTGGCGGTGGCCATCACGCTGGCGGCCATTTATGCCGAACAGGTGATTGGTTTTGTGCAACAAGAAACCATGGTGCTGATTTTTGTCCTGAACTTCGCGGCAGCGGCGGGTGCATTTGGCCTGGGTTATGTGCAAGACCGCATTGGCCATAAAAATGCGCTGGGTTTGACGCTGATCGGCTGGACGCTGACCTGCATCATTGCAGCGCTGACGACCAGCAAGGGCATGTTCTGGTACGCCGCTGCCCTGGCCGGGTTTTGCATGGGCAGCAGCCAGTCGATTGGTCGCGCCATGACCGGTATGCTGGCACCGCCCAAACAAGCGGCTGAGTTTTACGGCTTGTGGACGTTTGCCACACGGCTGGCCAGCATCATCGGGCCTTTGAGTTACGGTGCCATCACCTGGGCAACGGGTGGCAATCAGCGCGTCTCGATTGCCAGTACCGCTGTGCTGTTTGTCATGGGGTTGCTGGTGTTGTCCCGTATCGACATGGCGCGTGGGCGCAGGGTGGCAACTGAAGCTGTTAACTGACGCTGGTCAGGACTGCTTTTTACTATATTTGCGTTTCAAGGGCCGTTTTAGCCCTTATTTACGTATGATTCAGGGCTTTTGACCAATCAATACGGGCGCAAGCAGCTACTGATTTAATAGCAACTCAGATTCAATCGGCGTCACCGTCACAGCCACCTCCAGCGTGTGCTGCGCACCGCCGCGTATCACGCCGCGCAATGGCGACACATCCAGAAAGTCACGACCTGTGGCCAGTGTCACGTAGTCAACACCCGGTGCGCGGTTGTTGGTCGGGTCAAAGTCAAACCACTGGCCGGGCGCCTCTGTATCCGGGCTTGGGCAATACACCGATGCCCAAGCATGGGATGCGTCGCAGCCAATCAGGCGTGGCTGGCCGGGTGGTGGCTGCGTCAGCATGTAGCCGCTGACGTAACGTGCAGGCAAACCCATGGCTCTGCAGCAGGCCACCATGATGTGAGCAAAGTCCTGGCACACACCTTTGCGTTGTTCAAGTGCCGTCAGTGCGGGGGTGTCGACGTCTGTGCTGTCGTCGTCATAAGTCATGGCGCTGTGGATGCGCGACATAAGGTCATGTGCCGCATCCAGCAGCGGCCTGCCTGGGGTAAAACTGGGTTTGGCAAAATCGGCAAACGCTTCATGGCGCGGCACGTAGGGCGAGGCAAAGGCAAACTCCCAGGCGCTGTTGTAGGCAGCGCCCGCCCGGTAGCGAAACGCCTCACGCACACGCTCCCAAGCCAGCGCGGTGGTGTGCTCGGGGCGTGCATGGGTTTGTACGACGCTGACGGCTGTCACCTGAAGTTCGTCATGGCTGGTTTGCAGCGAGAAAAAAAGCTTGCTGTTGCCATACACATCAACGCCTTCGCGTTGCTGCACAGGCTGGGGGCTGATCAGCAGTTCATGCTGCATTACGCTTTGGCTGCTGCCATGACGGGGTCGCAAATGAACGGCGTGTTGGGCGTTTTCAACCGCCGGGGTGTAGTGGTAAAGCGTTTCGTGGCGCACGTGCAGCAACATGGGTGGCAACCTTGGTTCAGGCGCTCAGGCTGTGGCTGGCAGAGGCACTGTTGGCATGGCTGAAGTAGCGCTGGCTGACCTGGTCTGACAGCGCAAAGGCTGACGTGCGGCATTGCTCAAACCCGGTCATCAGCGCATCAGCTTGCAGGCCCTGCGATAGATCCATGAGCATGTCAATCATGGAAGGCAAGCTGGCAGCCAGGCTGTTGACATCGTCGGGCTCATTGCCTGGGAGCTTGAGCAATCGGCTTTTGAGGGACTTGATGACCCAGCTCAATGAGCGCGGGTTGTCCTGGCTCAGCACCAGCAAGTCAAGCAGCGCATTGAGGTCACGTCGCTGCTGGTACTGCGCATGAAAGGTGATGGTGCTGTCAAACATGGCAACGATGGCTGAAAACCCGGCATCGTCAAACACTGCACCGGTATCAAAGCCCAATGCCATCGCGCCTGACAGCGTACCCAGCCGTTCGATATGCCTGCCAATACTCAGTAGCCGCCAGCCGTCGTCGCGCATCATGCGGTCAGTTTGCGCGCCCGTGATTGCGGCTAAAAAGCTGCTGGTCATGTCCAGAATACGCAGTGCTTCAAGCGATGAATAGTCGTGCGCGGCAGACCCGGACGAGAGTGCCTCGCATCGCCTGAAAAAGTCCTGCTCCATTTGCACAATCACATGCCATTGCTCCTGCGACAGGCGCTCGCGCACGGCGGATGCTGCACTTTTCAAACTGCGCAGGTTGTAGCCCACGCTGGCGTAGGTCTGGGTGTCTGCCAGACCTGCAATCAGTGAGCGTTCAAACACCCGCCTGGCCTGTGCCGCCTGGCTGGCTGCGGGGACTGTCGGCAGCACCAGGGCGTTGCTGACAGCCATGCCGGTCAGCCAGGCCTGCAGCGGCCCTGACGACTGGTCAATGCCGGCCAGACTTTGCAAGGTCAACTGCGCCAGGCGCAGAGAATTTTCAGCGCGTTCGGTGTAGCGCCCCAGCCAGTAAAGGTTTTCAGCAGCTCGGCTGGTGACAGGCTGTTTGCGGGCAATGATGCGGTTGTGCTGCTGCTCTTTGATGCTGCCCTGTGCAAGTTTGTCCCCTTCAGGTTCGCCGTGCGCTGCGACTGGTGCGTCCATCGCAGGGGCTGCTTTGGCCGACTGACCCAGTGCCCAGACATCGGCACTGCTGCCGCCATACTGCATCGACGCAATGTTTTCATTTTTGCCCGCCAGCCGGGCCAAGCCGCCCGGCAACACGCGCCAGCCGCCTTGCCCGTCGGGCAGCGCAAACACCCGCAGCATGGCCGAGCGGGGAGCAATCTTTTCACCTTGCCAGGTGGGGGTTTGTGACAACGGCAAATAGGCCTGTACGGTGTAGTCTTCGCCATGCCGCAAGATGCGGCCTGCCCACTCGTCCAGGGCGCGCTGGCTGAGGGTGTGGCCAATCACAGACTGCATGCCCGTGCCAGGATAGGTGGGTTTGATCACACAGTTTTTGAGCTGTGGCAGCATGTCCTGCATCACCGCCTGCTCGCCGCACCACCAGGTGCTGAGCGTTGGAACTTGAAGCGTTTCCCCCAGCAAATGTTCAGACAGCGCAGGCATGAACCCCAGCATCGCGCTGGATTCAAGAAACGCCGAACCTGGCGCGTTGGCCACCTGCAGATTGCCAGCGCGTATGACTTGCAACAAACCGGGCACGCCCAATGTCGAATCAGCACGCAATTCGAGCGGGTCTAAAAACTCGTCATCCAGCCGTTTGAGCAAACCATGTACCGGCTCCAGTCCTTGCAGTGTTTTAAGGTACAGCCGCTCACCGCGCACCAGCAGGTCATTGCCCTCCACCAGCGTTAGCCCCAGGTAGCGTGCCAAGTAGGCGTGCTCAAAATAGGTTTCGTTGTAAGGGCCGGGGGTAAGCAACACAATCCGGCTGTCAGGCACGGCGCTGAGCGTTTTCATGCTGTCGACCAGGGCTTTGTAAGACTCTGCCAGCCGCTGCACCTGCATGCCCTGAAAAGCTTCAGAAAACAGCATGGAAATGCTCAGGCGATTCTCTAGCAGATAGCCCAAGCCGGACGGTGCCTGCGTGCGCTGCGACACCACCCACCACCTGCCGTCAGGCCCCTTTGCCATGTCAAACGCTGCAATGCGCAAAAACATGCCGCCCGCGGGCTGCACACCCTGCATGGCACGCAAATAGCCCGGATGCCCTTGCACAAGCGCGGCTGGCAGCAACCCTTGTTTGAGCAGATCTTGCGGGCCATACACATCGGCCATGATGCCGTTGAGCAGGCGTGTGCGCTGCTTGATGCCTGACTCAATATTAGCCCAGTCGCCCTCTGAGATGATGAGCGGAAAAAGATCCAGCGACCACGGGCGCTGCGGACCGTTGGCATCGGCGTAGACGTTATAAGTAACGCCGTTGTCGCGGATTTGTCTGCGCAAGTTGGCTGTGCGGTGGTTCAGGTCTTCAAAACCGTCTGCACCCAAAAAATTGAAGAAAGTCGTCCAGGCCGGGGCAATCGCACTTGATGCGTTGCCTTGGGACTGGCTCTGACTTTGCGATTGACCCTGGCTTTGGGTTAGACCTTGTATCGGGCTTTGCAGCCCGCGCAGCTCATCGAAATGTCCTGCCGTGGCCAATGGTGACAGTGAATTGGCCAGCTCGCTGGGCGTTCCTGGCGCTTGCGCATGAGAAAGTGGTTTGTTGCGATGCGGCACGTTGTCTCGTCTTAACCTTTGTTATCGCAAATCAAGCGTGAACGGAAACTCTTTTGACGCCTGTGCAGGCAACACTTTCATCTTGCCCGGCGTGTGCCCCATTTGCAGGAAACGGCTCAGGCGGCGGCTTTCTGCCTCATACGAATTGACCGGCAGGCTGGCATAACTCAAGCCGCCAGGGTGCGACACATGGTACTGGCAGCCGCCCAGTGAACGTTCCATCCAGGTGTCAACAATGTCAAATCTCAGAGGTGCATGCACACCAATCGATGGGTGCAATGATGATGGCGGGTTCCAGGCCTTGTAGCGCACGCCAGCCACATACTCGCCGACTGTGCCGGTGTTTTGCAGCGGCAGCGCGCGGCCATTGACGGTAACGACATAGCGGCTGTCGTTCAGCCCGGTGACCTTGACCTCAATCCGCTCCAGCGACGAATCCACATAGCGCGCAGTGCCTGTTGACGAGCCTTCTTCACCCATCACGTGCCAGGGCTCCAGCGCATTGCGCAAGGTCAGCTCCATGCTGTTGACCTTGACCTGGCCTACAGTAGGAAAGCGGAACTCAAAATGCGGCTCAAACCAGGCCATATCAAACGCATAGCCTGCCTCATTCAGCTCGGTCAATACATCTAAAAAGTCCATCCGCACCAACGACGGCAGCAAAAAGCGGTCATGCAGCTCGGTACCCCAGCGGGTCAGGCGGTTGCTGGCTTGCAGGTACGATTTGTTCCAGAAGCGGGCGACCAATGCACGCAGCAACAACTGCTGGGCAATGCTCATGCGCGCATGCGGCGGCATTTCAAATGCGCGCAATTCCAGCAAGCCCAGCCTGCCAGTCGATGAGTCGGGCGAATACAGTTTGTCAATGCAAAACTCGCTGCGGTGGGTGTTGCCTGTGACATCGACAAGAATGTTTCTTAAAGTCCGGTCAACAATCCACGGCGGCATGTCCTGGCCGTACTTTTCGCGGTTCAGGGCAATCTCGCGCATGGCGATTTCCAGCTCGTACAACTGGTCGTTGCGCGCTTCGTCCACACGCGGTGCCTGACTGGTGGGGCCAATGAACATGCCCGAAAACAAGTAGCTGAGCGACGGATGGTTGTGCCAGTAAGCCACCAGGCTGGACAGCAGCTCGGGTTTGCGCAAAAACGGGCTGTCAGCGGGGGTCGCGCCGCCCATCACAAAATGGTTTCCACCGCCCGTGCCGGTGTGGCGGCCATCGGTCATGAACTTCTCAGCCGACAGGCGTGTCTCGTGCGCCACCTTGTATAAAAACTCGGTGTGCTCGACCAGTTGCCCCCAGTTTTCAGCCGGGTGAATGTTGACTTCAATCACGCCCGGGTCGGGCGTGACAGCCAGCACCTTCATGCGCGGGTCTCGCGGCGGTGGGTAGCCTTCGAGCACAATTTTCAAGCTCAGTGATTGCGCCGTGGCTTCAATAGCGGCCAGCAAATCGAGGTAATCCTCCAGTCGCTCCATCGGCGGCATGAAGATGTAAAGCGCACCTGTTTCACCACGAACGGATTTCAAACCAGCCGTCTTGGCATCGGCCTCGGCTTTGGCCTTGGGGCCATTGGCTCGTTTGGGATCACGCACTTCGATGCACAGTGCAGTGCGGGTCAGCCAGGCGGCTGATTCAAAAGCATTCGGCGTGCGGGCAGTGCTGTCAACGGTTTGCGACATCATCGGCTGAGTGGATGCAGCCGGTTGCATCACGCGTTTGGCTTCGTAGCGCGGAGGCACTCCATGTTTAAAGCCTGACAAATACTGTTCAACCCGTTGCGATGTTGATTGCAGGCGCTGGTTGACGGGCAGGCTGGCGTTGTACCGGCCGGTGAAGGCTGTCGCCATCGGCAAGGCGGGGCGTTGCGCAAACGGATCTTCTTCTGGCGTGTAAGGGTTGTCGGTTTTTGACACCCAGGGCACGGAGTCCAGCGGCAAGCGGTAACCCATGGGTGAGTCGCCGGGCATCAGGTACATGCGCTCGTCCCTGAAGAACCAGGGGCCAGTTGTCCACGCAGGCCCTGCCAGCGGTGCTGTGGAGCCGGGAATGACGGGGCGCGGCTTGAGCGGCAACACATAACCTACCACCGAGTCCAGCCCCTGCATGAAAACGCGGCGCAGACGTTCACGCTCCATCGCGTCGTCGAGTTTTGATTCAAACGGATCCACGTTGACAGGCAAACGGCGCTCACGCCACAGGTAATACCAGACGTCTTCAAAACCCGGCGTGATGTAGTCGGGCGGCAAGCCCAGCTTGTCGGCCAGTGTGGCGGTAAAGCGGGCGGCGTCTTGTGCGGTGTAGTTGCAGGGTTCGCTCTCATTGGCAAAAAGCGCCGGGTTTTGCCAGACGGGTTGGCCGTCTTTGCGCCAGAAAATACTCAGTGCCCAGCGCGGCAACTGCTCACCGGGGTACCACTTGCCCTGGCCAAAATGCAAAAACCCGCCCTGGCCGTATTCAGCCCGCAGCTTTTGCACCAGTTCGGTGGCGTAGCCGCGCTTCGTTGGCCCCAGCGCGTCAATGTTCCACTCCGCGCCGTCGGGGTCGTTGGTGGCCACGAATGTCGGCTCGCCGCCCATCGTCAGGCGCACATCGCCTGCCGTCAGGTCGCGGTCCACCGCTTCGCCCAAGGCCAGCACGGCTGTCCATTGCTCGTCGGTGTAAGGTTTGGTCACGCGGGGTGACTCATATATCCGCTGCACGCCCATGTGGTGGGCAAACTCGACCTCAGACTCATCCACTCCGCCTTCAATGGGTGCGGCGCTGGATGGCTCGGGCGTGCAAGCCAGCGGTATGTGGCCTTCACCCGCCATCAGCCCCGATGTCGGGTCCAGCCCGACCCAGCCTGCACCAGGCAAAAACACCTCGCACCAAGCGTGCAGGTCGGTAAAGTCTTTTTCAGTACCGCTGGGGCCGTCGAGCGATTTGACGTCGGCTTTCAGTTGAATCAAATAACCCGACACAAAGCGCGCGGCCAGCCCCAGGTGGCGCAGCAGTTGCACCAGCAGCCAGCCGGTGTCGCGGCATGAGCCCAGTGCTTTTTCAAGTGTTTCTTCAGGCGTTTGTACGCCAGGTTCCATGCGAATGGTGTACTTTATGGCTTGCTGTAGCTGTTGATTCACGCTGACCAAGAAGTCATTGGTGCGGCGCGGCGTGCGGTCGATCTTGGCCAGGTAGGCCTTGAGCAGGGGCGTGGCCGACTCAACCGCCAAATATGGGATCAGCTCTTGCGCCATCGCTGGGGCGTATTTGAAGGGAAATTCCTCCGCCTCTGGCTCCAGGAAGAAGTCAAACGGGTTCAGCGTGACCATGTCAACCACCATGTCGACCGTGACTTTGAATTCCCGCGTTGGCTTGGGGAAGACCAGCCGCGCCTGGTAGTTGGCAAACGGGTCTTGCTGCCAGTTCATGAAGTGGTCAGCGGGCTCAACCTTCAGCGAATACGACAAAATTTGCGTACGGCTGTGTGGGGCAGGGCGTAGGCGCACAATTTGCGGGCCGAGGTTGACCAGACGATCGTACTTGTAGTGGGTGATGTGGCTGAGGGCGACGTGAATGGACAAAGTGGACTCGCTTTAGGTGTGTGATGATGGTTACCCTGAATACTAGCAATACACAGGCCAAGTCAATACACCAATGATAAGTTGTGTCGGCTTAAAGTCACGCTTGCCCGTTGAACATTCGGTCATGCAGGCGGCGCATGACAACAAAAAAGGATTCTGTGGGGGACAAGCTTTCTTCGTTTGAGCATATTCGCCTGTCCAGGCTGATGTTTGGCTTGCTGTGCGGTTTTGTGGCGGGTGTTGCCCTGCAACTTCAGCAGGCCAGCCTTGATGCGTTGACGAGCTACTTGGCTTTTGTGGCGATAGCGCTGCTGGGATTTGGTCTGGTACTTCGCTACTTGAGGCGATATGTTTTGGGCCTGTGTGTTGTGGCTGTATTGTCTGGCGCTTTGGGATTTGGTTTGACGGGGCTAAGAGCTGCTGCTTTTGCTGCAACCGCAATGAACCCTTCGCTCGAAGGCCAGGACATCGACGTCGCGGGCCAGATCATGGCCATGCCGCAGTTTGGGGAAGATGGGGTGCGGTTTCGGTTTGCGGTGGCGTCAAGCCGTTTGAATGGCGAGCCTATTGCCTTGCCACCGCAGATTTATCTCGGCTGGTACACGGGTTTTGGGGTTCGAGCCACCAAGGCAGCCCTGACCGATGGCGACCCAGAGCCAGCCGAGTTTTCACTGGAACTCCAGCGCCAGCCGCAGCCGCTGCGGGCAGGCGACAACTGGCAAATGACGGTGCGCCTGAAAGCGCCGCATGGCAACAGCAACCCGCATGGCTTTGACTACGAGCTGTGGCTGTGGGAGCAGGGCATTCAGGCGACCGGCTATGTCCGGACTGGTAAAAGTGATTCGCCGCCGAAGAAGCTGTCTGAATCTTTGGCGAAACCTGTCGAGCGCGCCCGGCAGGCCGTGCGGGAAGCTATTTTCGAGCGCGTAGACAACCGCCAGTTGGCGGGTGTGCTGGCAGCACTGGTGGTAGGCGACCAAAACGCCATTGAACGCGCCGATTGGGACGTCTTCAGGGCGACGGGTGTGGCGCATCTGATGAGTATTTCGGGGTTGCACATCACCATGTTTGCCTGGGTGGCATCAGGGTTGATTGGCTGGCTCTGGCGTCGCTCGGTAAAGTTGTCGCCCGCGCTTTGCCATGCGCTGCCCGCCAGCAGCGCAGGCGCGTGGGGCGGCCTGGCACTGGCGGTGTTGTATGCGCTGTTTTCAGGCTGGGGCGTACCAGCCCAGCGAACAATCTGGATGCTGGCAACAGTGGTGTTGTTGCGGCAAAGCGGCCGGCAGTGGCCTTGGCCTGTGGTTTGGCTGCTGGCGATGGCGGTGGTGGTGGCAATAGACCCCTGGGCATTGATGCAAGCCGGGTTTTGGCTGTCATTTGTTGCGGTGGGGGTGCTGTTTGCCTCTGCTGCGGGTGAAAAGAGCGCTACTAATTCAGGAGCTTCTTACGCCCGTATTCATTGGGTTGAAGGCCAAAATGACCATGAAAACAGGCCCAAAAACGGATTTTTAGGCACTTTTACAGGCAGCTTGGGCGTTCATTTGATGAAAACGCTGCGGGAACAATGGGTCATCACGCTGGCGCTCACGCCGCTGTCGCTGTTGCTGTTCAACCAGGTCTCGGTGATCGGTTTGCTGGCCAATGCGGTGGCCATTCCGTGGGTGACACTGGTGGTCACGCCGTTGGCCATGCTGGGGGCGCTCTGGTCGCCAATTTGGGACGCTGCGGCGTTGGCTGTGAGCGTGCTGACGCTGCTACTGAATGGGCTGGCCAGCTGGTCATGGGCCAGCATTTCTGTAGCAGCCGCGCCGCTGTGGTGCGCCGCAGCGGGTGTGCTGGGCGGTGCATTGCTGGTCATGCGTTTACCGCTTCATGTCAAGCTGCTGGGCGTGCCTTTGCTGCTGCCTGTGCTGCTTTGGCAACCGCTGCGGCCCGAACTGGGGCAGTTTGAAGTGCTGGGTGCAGACATCGGGCAGGGCAACGCCCTGATTGTGCGGACTGCCAGCCACAGCTTGTTGTATGACGCAGGGCCCAAATTCTCGCGTGAAAGTGATGCGGGCAACCGGGTGCTTGTGCCTTTGCTGCGGGCCATGGGTGAAAAGATTGACATCTTGATGCTCAGTCACCGCGACATTGACCACATTGGCGGCGCGCCAGCCGTGCTGGCCATGCAGCCGCAGGCTCGGCTTGTCAGCTCGATTGAAGACAACCACGAGTTGCAAGCGGTGCGCAAGTCTGAGCGCTGCATTGCCGGGCAATCCTGGGCCTGGGACGGGGTTGATTTTGAAGTGCTGCATCCGCTGCCTGGCAATTACGAGAGCACGGCCAAGTCCAACGCCATGAGCTGCGTGCTGCGGATTTCAAATGGCGCAAAAACCGCCTTGCTGGCGGGTGACCTGGAGGCCGCGCAAGAGCTGCGACTGGTGGCCAGCGCCAAATCAGGTGCAAAGCTCAAGGCCGACTTTTTGCTCATGCCTCATCACGGTAGCAAAACTTCGTCGTCAGGCCCATTTCTGGACGCCGTGCAGCCACAGTTTGCGCTGGCGCAGGCGGGTTACCGCAATCGCTTTAACCATCCGGTGGAATCCGTACTGCAGCGTTACGCCGAACGGCAAATCCGCGTCATCAAATCTCCAGTCTGCGGCGCTGCAACCTGGCGCAGCGTGCAAGCACACGAGGTTACTTGCCAGCGTCAGCAGGCCATGCGCTATTGGCATCATCAACTGTTGCAAAAATAACAAGCTGCTTGAATCCAAAGCAGAGCGTTAAAGTGCTGGCTCAAATAAAAAAGCAATAAAACTGACCAGTGGCGCATAACTTGCTAAGCTAGCGCTACAACAAATGCCGACCAATAGCTGGAGATACTACGCATGAGCCGACCGATGTTTGATGAGATGAACGCCAGCCCTGAAGCTGTGCGAGAGCACTACCAGATCTACCAGCGCTGGCTGGCGCGTCAGCCACTGGCCAGCATGCAGGCCAGGCGCGAAGAAGCTGAAATGATTTTCAGGCGTGTCGGCATCACATTTGCGGTGTACGGTGAAAAAGACGAAGACGGCTCCGGTACTGAGCGCCTGATTCCGTTTGACCTGATTCCCCGCATCATCCCCGCGCACGAATGGGCGACGATGGAAAAAGGCCTGGTGCAGCGTGTCACGGCACTCAACCGGTTTATTCACGACGTTTACCACGGGCAGGAGATTTTGAAAGCCGGCATTGTGCCGTCTGAGCAAATCTTCCAGAACGCCCAGTTCCGCCCCGAGATGATGGGCGTCGATGTTCCGGGCCATATCTACTCGCACATCAGCGGCATTGATATTGTTCGCGCCCCTGACGCCCAGGGTAATGGTGAATACTTTGTGCTCGAAGACAACCTGCGCGTGCCCAGCGGCGTGAGCTACATGCTGGAAGACCGCAAAATGATGATGCGGCTATTTCCGGAGCTGTTCAATCAAAACCGCGTTGCACCCGTTGCGCACTATCCCGACTTGTTGCTTGAAACCCTGCGAGCTTCTGCGCCACCAGCTACAGCTGACCCGACCGTGGTGGTGCTGACGCCGGGCATGTATAACTCAGCCTATTTTGAACATGCCTTTTTGGCGCAGCAAATGGGCATTGAGCTGGTCGAAGGGCAAGACCTGTTTGTCAAGGACAACTTTGTTTACATGCGCACCACACGCGGCCCCAAGCGGGTCGATGTGATTTACCGCCGGGTAGACGATGATTTTCTGGACCCATTGGCTTTCCGGCCCACGTCAACTCTGGGCTGTGCAGGCTTGCTCAATGTGTACCGCAGTGGCAATGTGGCCTTGTGCAATGCGATTGGCACCGGTGTCGCTGACGACAAGTCAATCTACCCGTATGTGCCGAAAATGATCGAGTTTTACCTGGGTGAAAAGCCGATTCTGAAAAACGTGCCAACCTACATGTGCCGCAATGCCGAAGACTTGAAATACACGCTGGCCAACCTCAAAGACCTGGTCGTCAAGGAAGTCCATGGTGCGGGTGGCTACGGCATGCTGGTCGGCCCTGCGGCGACAAAGGCCGAGATTGAAGACTTTCGCGCTGCCGTGATTGCCAACCCATCAGGCTACATTGCGCAACCCACGCTCAGCCTTTCAACCTGCCCGACATACGTTGAAAGCGGCATTGCACCGCGCCACATAGACCTGCGGCCGTTCGTGCTGAGCGGCAAAGAAGTGCAAATGGTGCCCGGCGGTTTGACCCGCGTGGCGCTCAAAGATGGCTCATTGGTTGTCAACTCATCGCAAGGGGGCGGGACGAAGGACACCTGGATTCTTGAGGCGGATTCTTCATTACAGTCGCAGTCTCAATCGCAAGGAGGCAAATAATCATGCTGTCAAGAACTGCTGACCATTTGTTCTGGATGTCCCGCTATACCGAACGAGCCGAAAACACGGCACGGATGCTGGACGTCAACTACCAGACCTCACTTCTGCCCCAATCAGCCACATCAGCCCAGGCGGGTTGGGAAGGGCTGCTCAGCATCAGTGAACTCAAGTCACCGTTTGCAGCCAAGTACGGCGACAACGTGATGCCGCGTGACGTGATGGACTTCATGGTGCGCGATGAGCAAAACTCATCCAGCATTGTGTCGTGCCTTAAAAACGCCCGTGAAAATGCGCGGGCTGTGCGCGGCACGCTGACCACTGAAGTCTGGGAGACTGAAAACCAGACCTATCTTGAAGTCATTCGCATGCTCAAAAGTGGTGATTTTGAACGTGATCCTTCGCAGTTTTTTGAATGGGTGAAGTTCCGTTCACACCTGTCGCGTGGCGTCACTGCAGGCACCATGCTGCAAGACGAAGCGTTTCACTTTTTGCGCCTGGGCACTTTTCTGGAGCGGGCTGACAACACGGCGCGCCTCGTGGACGTCAAGTTTCACGCGGCGCAAGGCGATTTGTCAGGTGAGGGTCTGCAGCCGGCTCAAGAGTTTGATTTTTATCACTGGAGCTCGATTTTGCGGAGCGTGTCGGGCTTTGAAATTTATCGCAAGGTTTACCGCGATGTGATCAAACCTGAACGTGTGGCCGAGCTGCTCATTTTGCGTGCTGACATGCCGCGTTCATTGCTGGGTTGTCTGAACGAAGTGATGAGCAACCTGGCCATGGTGACCAGCGACACCAACAGTGAAACACGGCGTCGCGCTGGCAAGTTGCGCTCAGACCTGCAGTACGCCCGAATCGACGAAATTTTGTCTAACGGTTTACATGCGTTTTTGACGCAATTTCTGGACCGCGTCAATGAGCTTGGCGCGCATTTGAGCCGCGAGTTTCTGGTACCTGCCACTACTTGAAAGCTACTCTGCTCTTTTCAAACAGGGGCCGCGGAACTGGCTTTGCCAGGCCGCAGGCGCAGCGGCCCCCTCGGGGGGCAGGGCGCTACGCGAAGCGAGCAACCGTGGGGGTTTCATGAAGTTGCACGTCAAACACACGACGGATTACCGCTACACGGCGCCGCTGCGCTATGCGCTGCAAACCCTGTGGCTAACGCCGCTGTCAAGCCCGGCACAAACGGTTAATTTCTGGAGTGTGGGCGCGCCTGAAAAGCTGTTTAAGCAAACCGATGCGTTTGGCAACACCGTTCAGTCGTACACCTTTGTGGGAACTGACGCTGACAACGTGCGCTGGAGTCTGGTCAACGCAGCGGGGGATGTGGACACGCATGGTGTGGCCGAGTTTATCGATGCAGAGAGTTTGCCGCATCCTTACTTCTTTCTGCGCGGCACGCCGCTGGCTGAACCGCACTGGACGCTCGCTGAGTTTGGCAGGCCGTTCATACATCAGAGTCTTGACGGAAGTGCCAATTTGCAAGCACTTTTGGCCTTGAGCCAAGCAGTCATGCGCGCAATCAGCTATAAAAAAGACAGCTCGAACGTGACAACAACGGCCTTGCAAGCCTTCAACGCGGGCAACGGTGTTTGCCAGGACCAGGCCCACGTGATGGTGGCTATCTGCCGCAGTTTGGGCTACCCGGCGCGCTACGTCAGCGGCTATTTTTACGCCGCCAACGAGCCTGATTTGGCCAGCCACGCCTGGGTGGACGTGTGCCTTGATGTTGCAACCCGCCGCTGGGTCAGTATCGACGTCACCCACGCCTGCTTGATAGATGGACGCCACATCCGCCTGGCCATGGGTGGCGACTACAACGCCTGTCCGCCTGCAAAAGGCGTGCGGCAGGGTGGCGGGGAAGAGTCGATGACGGTGGTGATCACCATCGAGCCGGTTTGAATAGCACGCCCTGAAACGAAAAAAGCCCGGTAAGAACCGGGCTATCTTTAACTCAAAAACGAATTAACGCTTTTTAGCAACCGTTTTGGTGGCGTTCATGGCGGTGGTAGCAGCTGTGTTGAAGTTGGTCTCAGCCATGTCGGTGGCTTGCTTGACAGCTTTTTGCATGGATTCAAAAGCGTTGTTAGCAGCAGCAACGGCGCTTTTCATCACTGCAACAGCGGTCTCTGAACCAGCCGGTGCGTTTTTGGTGGCGCTGTCAACCAGACCCATCACTTTTTTCTGGGCTTCTGCGGTTTGGGCTTCAAAGGTTTTGCCGATGTCGGCGCCAGCAGCAGAAGCGATGTCATACAGGTGACGGCTGTAGGCAGCAGTTTTTTCAGCCAGAGGCTGAACCATACCGGCTTGCAGAGCCATCAGTTCTTGTGCATCTTTCACGCCCATTACGGCTTGTGCGTGGTTACCAGCTTCAGCCAGAGCGGCCTTGGTGGCTTGCACGTTCAGTTCGACCAGCTTTTCAACGCCTTCAAAGGCTTTGTGGGTCAGTCCAAACATGGTTTCGATGTTGGCTTTGTGGGAGGCCATGATTTGTTCAGCAGTCAGCATAATTAATCTCCAGTAGTGTTTAAAAAATAACAGTGAAATCAGTTGCTTTGCACTTCATTCAAGGTGACCTGATGAGTATTGCTGCACTGCAACATGACCAAATTATAGGGATTACCCGATGGATTGCAAGACATTTATGTTGCGGTGCAGCATTTTAGATTCAAAGCCCTAGTTTTTACCATCCAGTCACAATCAATTCTTTTTGCTCACATTCACGTTTTGCAAGCCTTTTACGCCGATCATTTTGTGCTGCCCCTGCCCGAAGGCCACCGTTTTCCGATGGCCAAATACAAGCTGTTGCGCGACCGCGTGGTCACCGAGCTACCCGGAATTCTGATGGCGCAAGCACCCTCAGCCACTGATGGTGAGCTTGCCTTGGCACATGCTCCTGATTACATTGCCGCCATCACCCTCGGATCTTTGCCCGCTGCAGCACAACGCGAAATAGGTTTTCCGTGGAGTCTGGCCATGGCCGAGCGGGCGCGGCGCTCGGTCGGCGCGACGGTTGCAGCAGCGCGAGTTGCGCTGAGCCTTGGCAAGCAAATACAAGGCGTTGCTGCCAACATGGCAGGTGGTACGCACCATGCCTACGCCCACAAAGGCGGCGGGTTTTGTGTCTTCAATGATGTGGCAGTGACTGCCCGGCTGATGCAGGCTGAGTGGGCACGGTTTTTCAGAAACAGCCGACCACCGCTTCAGGTTGCCATCATTGATCTGGATGTTCACCAGGGCAATGGCACAGCCAGTATTTTTGCCAGCGATGCCAGTGTTTTTACCCTGTCGTTGCATGGCGAAAAGAATTTCCCGTTTCGTAAAGAAGCCAGCGACCTGGACGTTGAGTTGCCGGACGGTTGCCAGGACGTGCAGTACACGCAGGCTCTGGAACAAGCGCTTGACGAATTGCAAAGGCGTTTTGAGCCTGGCCTGATCTTGTACCTAGCTGGCGCAGACCCCTTTGAAGGCGACCGATTGGGTCGTTTAAAACTCAGCTACGACGGCCTGAAGGCACGTGACCGCCGCGTGTTTGACTGGGCGTTGCAAAAACGCATACCGCTGGCGTTTTGCATGGCCGGGGGCTACGGCATCAAGATTGATGAGACGGTGCAGGTGCAGGTCAACACTTACAGGCTGGCTTTTGAGTATTGGCAGCGGTGGCAAAATCAAAGTTCATGACCTCATCCCAACGCCCCCAACCGGAACCCAGAGCCGCTTACAAGGCCTTTCGCACCCTTGCCACCCGCTGGTCGGACAACGATGTGTATGGCCATGTCAACAATGTCGTTTACTACAGCTGGTTCGACACGGCTGTGAACGCTTTGTTGATCGAGCGCGGTGCTATAGATATTCACGCCGGCAGCGTGATCGGTCTGGTGATTGAAACCCGGTGCAACTACTTTGCCCCGATGGCTTTTCCTGACGATGTGGTGGCCGGTATTCGGGTGGCGCATGTGGGCTCGTCGAGCGTTCGCTACGAGGTTGCGATTTTCCCGGCTGACCCGGGCTTGCCTTGTGCCGCCAAAGGCCATTTTGTGCACGTCTATGTAGACCGCGCCACGCGCAAACCCACCTCGCTACCCGCAACCTTAACTTGTGTATTGGAGACTTTGAAGTGAGCCCTTTTTTTTCCAGCAACCCGGTAGACCAGGCGATTCAAAGTCGCCAGTCAACGCGCGACTTTTTGCCCACGCCCGTGCCGAAGGACGTCATCACGCATTTGCTTGAACTGGCCGCCAGAGCGCCATCGGGCACCAACACCCAGCCCTGGAAGGTGTACGTGTTGCAAGGCGCAAGCCGCGATGCGCTGGTTGAAAAGGTTTGCGTTGCGGGCGATGCGATTCGCGCCAACCCGGAGCTGGCAGCCAACTACAAAGAAGTCTACGACTACTACCCTGAAAAGTGGGTCTCGCCCTTCATTGACCGTCGCCGTGAAAACGGCTGGGGCCTTTACGGTTTGCTGGGAATCACCAAAGGTGACAAAGACAAGATGCATGCCCAGCAGCAGCGCAATTTCAGGTTTTTTGACGCGCCGGTGGGTTTGATGTTCACGCTAGACAAAGTCATGGGTCGTGGCTCGCTGGTCGACTACGGCATGTTCATGCAAAACCTGATGGTCGCTGCCCGAGGCCATGGCTTGGCCACCTGCCCGCAAGCCGCATGGAACAGCTTTGCCAATATCATCCTGCCGCACATTGGAGCCGGGCCAGACGAAATGCTGGTTTGCGGCATGTCGCTGGGCTACCCGAATGAGGGCGCGCTGGTCAACAGCTTTCGAACGCCTCGTGTGGCTGTGAATGAATTCACGACCTGGCTTGACTAACTTTTTCAGTGCGGGCAGGTCTTGCAGGTAAAGTCGATGGGTTTTTAACTTTCCATTTATTTTTAACATGACTCTCACCACCACCAACTCCGGCCTGCAATACGAAGATACCGTTTTAGGCACGGGCGCCATTGCCAAAGCTGGCCAAAACGTTAGCGTGCACTACACCGGCTGGCTCTACAACGACGGCGTGCAGGGTGCCAAATTCGACTCCAGCAAGGACCGGGGTCAGCCGTTTCAGTTCTCGCTAGGTGCTGGTCAGGTCATCAAAGGCTGGGACGAAGGCGTGCAAGGCATGTCTGTGGGCGGTACTCGCCGCCTGGTCATTCCTGCAGAACTGGGCTACGGCGCACGCGGCGCAGGTGGTGTGATTCCGCCAAATGCCACGCTGCTTTTTGAGGTGGACTTTTTGGGCTGAACGGACTTGGATACGAGCACTATGGGCACTTCTAGAAATTCAGAATTTCGGGATGAAGTGCAAGGCGCACGGAGCGCAGGACACCGGAATGCACTTGTGTGCATGAGGATTCCGAGCACCGCGCAACGCAGCAATTTGCCCGAAAAATGAATTTATTGAAGTGCCCATGATCATCACAAGCCTGCTCGATACCGACCTTTACAAGTTCACCATGATGCAGGTGGTGTTGCACCAGTTCCCGGGTGCGGAGGTGGAGTACCGCTTCAAATGTCGCAACAAGGCTAATCTTGCGCCTTATGTCAGTGAAATACGTGAAGAAATTCGCGGCTTGTGCAGCCTGCAATTTCAAGATGCCGAACTGGCCTACCTGAGGGGTATGCGCTTTATCAAAAGCGACTTTGTCGATTTTCTAGGCTTGTTCCGGCTCAATGAAAAGTACGTGAGCGTGTCAGCCTTGCCAACGGGCGAGATAGAAGTCTCAATCAAGGGCCCCTGGCTTCACACGATATTGTTCGAGATTCCGGTGCTGTCCATCATCAATGAGGTCTACTTTCGCAATACCCAGAAGCAACCCGATTATCAGGAAGGTCGTGCCCGCCTGTTCAACAAAATCGCATTGCTGCAAACTGAAGACTTGCAAGCCCTGAAAATTGCAGACTACGGCACGCGCCGCCGTTTTGGCAAGGCCTGGCACGAGGAAGTGCTGCGCTCCTTGAGCAGCAAGCTGGGAGCGGGTGCCACCGGCCAGTTTGCTGGTACCAGCAACGTCCTGTTTGCCATGAAGCTGGGCCTGACGCCGTTGGGCACCATGGCGCATGAATATTTGCAGGCTTGCCAGGCGCTTGGCCCGCGCCTGAGAGACAGCCAGGTATTTGGCTTTGAATCCTGGGCCAAAGAGTACCGGGGTGACTTGGGCATTGCCTTGTCAGATGTGTACGGCATGAGCGCCTTTTTGCGTGACTTTGACATGTTTTTTTGCAAGCTGTTTGATGGTGCACGCCACGACAGCGGCGACCCGTTTCAGTGGGGCGAGCGCATGATTGCCCACTACATCAAAAACCGGGTTGACCCTAAAACCAAAACACTCATCTTCAGTGACGGCCTGACCATACCGCGCACGATTGAGCTGTACCAGCAGTTCAAGGGGCGCTGCCAGCTCGCATTTGGCATAGGCACCAACCTGACCAATGACCTGGGTTATGAGCCTTTGCAAATCGTGATGAAAATGGTTCAGTGCAATGGTCAGCCTGTAGCAAAACTGTCAGACACTCCATCAAAAAACATGTGTAATGACGAAAAGTACCTGGCATATCTGCGTCAGGTTTTTGAGATTGAATCCCCCTGATTTTTAAAAACCCATTGGAAAAACGGATCTTTTCATGAAATTTTTGCACCGGTGCAGTCTGGTTTTTTTAATTGCATTGCTGCCCAGTCTGGCTTTGGCAGCGGACTTTGATGGTTCGCGTTTGAACCTGATGTGGGCCATTCCGTTTGCGGGAATTTTGCTGTCGATTGCGCTGATGCCCTTGATCGTCCCCAGATTTTGGCATCATCACTTTGGCAAGGTGTCCGCCGCCTGGACGCTGGCATTTTTCTTGCCATTTGCCTACTTTTTTGGTGTTGGCGCTGCGGGTGCCAGTCTGGTGCATGCCATGCTGGCCGAATACATCCCCTTCATCATTTTGCTGACCGCTCTGTACACCGTGGCTGGTGGCATTTACATTCGTGGCAACCTGCACGGCAGCCCGGCACTGAACTGTGGCTTGCTGCTCATTGGCGTGGTGCTGGCCAGCTTTATGGGCACAACGGGCGCATCTATGCTGATGATCCGACCGCTGATACGCGCCAACGACAACCGTCAGCACAAGGCGCATCTGGTGGTGTTTTTCATCTTTCTGGTCAGCAACGTAGGCGGCTCGCTCACGCCGCTGGGCGACCCGCCTCTGTTCCTTGGGTTTTTAAAAGGTATTGATTTCTTCTGGACAGTGCGTCACATCTTTCCTGAGACGCTGTTCATGGTGATCAGTCTGCTCATTATTTTTTATATCATCGACAGCTACTATTTTAAAAAAGAAGGCGTTCTTCCAGTTGACCCTACCCCAGATAAAAGCCGTGTCGGTTTTGATGGTGGTGCAAACTTCTGGCTGCTCGGTGCAACGGCCGGCCTGGTGCTGATGAGTGGCGTGTGGAAGTCACCGGTGGTTTTTGATGTAGCAGGCACGGCTGTTGGCTTGCCAGGCATCGTGCGCGATGTGGGACTGGTCATCATCACTTTTATTTCACTGCGCATCACCGCCAAAAGCGTGCATGACAGCAACCAGTTTTCATGGGCACCCATGCAAGAGGTCGCCAAGCTGTTCATTGGCATTTTCCTGACCATCATCCCGGTGATTGCCATGCTTAAGGCTGGTCTTAACGGGCCCTTCAGTGCCATCGTTGCTGGCATCACCCGGCCTGATGGTTCGCCAGATCCAGCCATGTATTTTTGGGTAACGGGTTTGCTCAGCTCGTTCCTTGACAACGCACCGACTTATCTGGTGTTCTTCAATACCGCTAGTGGTGACCCCAAAGTATTGATGACGACACTTGCGCCGACATTGGCGGCTATTTCAGCCGGTGCGGTGTTCATGGGTGCCAACTCGTACATTGGTAACGCCCCCAACCTGATGGTCAAGGCTGTGGCTGAAGATCGGGGCATAAAGATGCCGAGCTTTTTCGGCTACATGGCCTGGTCAGGTGCGGTGTTGATACCGTTATTTATCATCATGACCTTTATCTGGTTTAAATAAAAAGCATTATGAGCAAACCTAAAATTTTGGTGGCAAGGGCAATTTTCCCCGAAATCATCGCCAAACTTGAGCAGCATTTTGAGGTGGAGTCCAACCCGGGCGATGACATTTGGCCGAAAGCGCTGCTCATTGAAAAACTCAAAGGCAAGAAGGGCGTTTTCACCACCGGGGGTGAGCGCATTGATGCAGAGGTGCTGGCAGCATGCCCTGATTTGAAAATCTGCGCCAACATGGCAGTCGGCTACAACAATTTTGATGTGCCCGCCATGACGGCGGCTGGCGTGCAGGCCACCAACGCGCCGGATGTATTGACTGAAACCACCGCTGATTTTGGTTTTGCCCTGCTGATGGCTACCGCCCGCCGCGTGACAGAAAGCGAGCATTACCTGCGCGCTGGCCACTGGACCAAGTGGAGCTATGACATGTTTGCCGGTGCTGAGGTAAACGGCAGCACGCTGGGTATTCTGGGCATGGGCCGCATTGGGCAGGGCATTGCCAAACGTGGTGCGCATGGCTTTGGCATGAAGGTGATTTATCACAACCGATCGCGGCTGAGCGAGGCGCTGGAATCCCAGTGCAAGGCCAGCTATGTCAGCAAGGAGGAGCTGCTTAAAACTGCTGACCACGTGATGCTGGTTGTGCCCTATTCACCTGAATCTCACCACACCATCGGCACAAAGGAGTTGGCGCTGATGAAGCCCAGTGCCACCCTGATCAACATCGCGCGCGGCGGCATTGTGGACGATGCGGCGCTGGCGGTTGCCTTGCGTGACAAGCGCATTGCCGCCGCTGGCCTGGATGTGTTTGAAGGCGAGCCCAAACTGAATCCTGATTTGCTGACCGTCCCCAATGTGGTGCTCACCCCGCACATTGCCAGTGCGACGCTGCCCACCCGTATGGCCATGGCCAATCTGGCTGCGGACAACCTGATTGCTGTTTTAACCGGGCAAAAGGCTCTGACACCCTTGAATTCATTATGAAATGCGACTATAGGCCAGTAAGTACGGGCGCAAGCAGCTCCTGAAAATAGAGCATGACTGAATCTGGTTTTTATGCCTTGCTGGTGCTGCTGGCTGTCAATGTTCTGCTATTGCTGTGGCTGTTGTTCAGAAAACAACCCGATAGCGGGGAAGCTGAACTACTTGCGCTGATTCAGGCGGGCAACGACAAAACCGAACGCGAGGTACGCCGCGAGATTGTTGACAACGCACGCGCCAACCGGCAAGAACTCAGCACTACCTTTGCCACCTTTCAGCAAACGCTCACCCAGCAAAGTGCAGAGGCGATTCGCACCCAAAACACGCAGATTGACGCCTTTGGCCAGCAGCTGGCGCTGCTGCAAAAAACCTTGTCAGACACGCTGGTCATGCAGCTGCAGTCGGTGAGCGAGTCGAATGCACGCCGCATGGGCGAGGTGCGCGAGACACTTGAAAAGCAGCTTGCACAGCTGCAGGCCACCAACTCAGCCAAGCTCGATGAGATGCGCAAGACGGTCGATGAAAAACTGCAAACCACGCTGGAGACACGCCTGGGTGAGAGCTTCAAGCAGGTGGCTGACCGGCTGGAGCAGGTTCACAAGGGTCTGGGCGAAATGCAAACCCTCGCGCAAGGCGTGGGGGATTTGAAGCACCTGCTGACCAACGTCAAAACGCGCGGTATTTTTGGCGAGGCGCAACTGTCTGCCTTGCTGGAGCAGGTGTTGACGGTCGACCAGTACGCCGCACAAGTCGCCACCCAGCCTGGCAGTAAAAATACGGTGGACTTTGCTATCCGGCTGCCGGGCAGGTCAGATTCCGGGGAGCCGCTGTGGCTGCCGATTGACGCGAAGTTTCCGAATGAAGACTACGAGCGTTTGCTCGATGCCCAGGCCCGCGCTGACGTGCAGGCTGCTGAGGCGGCAGGCAAAGCGCTTGAAATCCGTATCCGGCTTGAGGCGAGGGCGATCAGTGAAAAATACATCGCGCCGCCGCACACCACTGACTTCGCGATTCTGTTTTTGCCCACTGAAGGCCTGTACGCCGAAGTGCTGCGCCGCCCCGGCCTGATGGAAAGCCTGAGCCGCGACCACCGTATCACGCTGGCCGGGCCGACCACGCTGCTGGCGATGCTTAACTCCCTGCAGATGGGTTTCAGGACGCTGGCCCTGGAAAAACGCTCAAGTGAGGTGTGGCAGGTGCTGGGCGCGGTCAAAACCGAATTTGGCAAGTTTGGCGACGTGCTGGCCAAAATCAAATCGAATGCCGAAACCATGCTGAACACCGTCAGCAGCGCCGAGCAGCGCAGCCGCGTGATGGGCAAGGCGCTGCGCAATGTTGAAGCGCTGCCCGAGTTGGACTCCGCGCGTTTGCTTCCCTTGGACAAAGAGCTTGACACCTGAGCTGGCGCGCCTGATTTTTGCGCAAGTTTGCCTTCATGCCTGCATGGCGGGCACCCGCATGGCCGCTCCGCTGCTGGCTTTGCAGCAGGGCTACAGTCCGGCTGCGGTGGGAGTGTTGCTGGCACTGTTTGCACTGACGCAGGTCTTTTTGGCCTTGCCGGCAGGGCGTTTTGCAGACCGCAACGGCCTGAAGCGGCCTGTGAGTTTGAGCGTGCTGGCGGCCTGTACAGGCGCCGGTCTGGCCGTGGCTTTTCCGGTTTTTCCCGTCCTTTGCCTGTCGGCGCTGCTGACGGGCGGCGCTACCGGGGCGGCAGTGATTGCCTTGCAACGCCACGTGGGCCGCGCTGCCAGCGGCGCTACCCAACTGCGCAAGGTGTTCAGTTGGCTGTCAATTGGGCCCGCGATATCAAATTTTATCGGCCCCTTTTCTGCCGGCTTGCTGATCGATCATGCGGGTCCTGTCGCGGGCAGCGTTGATGGCTACCGTGCGGCTTTCCTGTTGATGGCAGTGCTGCCTCTGGCCAGCTGGTTTTTGGTGCAGCGAACGCTTGAACTCGCGCCAGTCGCTGGCGTGGCGGACGGCAAGCCAGCCAAAGCTTGGGACTTGCTGGGCGATACGCAGTTTCGCCGCCTGATGATGGTGAACTGGTTTTTGTCGTCCTGTTGGGACGTTCACACCTTTGTGGTGCCGGTACTGGGGTTTGAGCGGGGTATCAGCGCGTCTGTGATTGGCGCCATCCTCGGCGCGTTTGCACTGGCTGCCGCGTCGATTCGGCTGGTCATGCCTGTGCTCGCCGCGTACCTGCGTGAATGGAAGGTACTGGTGGTGGCCATGCTGACAACGGCGGTATTGTTTGGCGCTTACCCTTTTGCGCGGTCGCCTCTGGAGATGGGCGTGTGCTCCGTCTTGCTGGGTTTTGCACTGGGCACCGTGCAGCCCATGATCATGAGCATGTTGCACCAAATCACGCCTGAGGCGCGCCATGGTGAGGCGTTGGGTCTGCGCCTGATGGCTATCAATGCATCCAGCGTGCTGATGCCTGTGCTGTTTGGCACGGCAGGCGCAGCGGCGGGCGTGGCGGTGGTGTTCTGGGCCACAGGCGCAGTCGTTGGCCTGGGCTCACGCGCTGCGTGGTTGCTCAAAAGCAGCGGTCATCAATAAGACTAAAGCGCGTAGAACTTGCGGATGATGTCCCAGGCGTCCTGCGGCTCATCGACATAGTGAAACAGGTTCAGGTCTTTAGGCGAAATCACGCCTTCTTCAATCAATAGGTCAAAGTTGACCAGCCGCTTCCAGTAATCAGACCCAAACAAAACAATTGGCAGCGGCTTGGCTTTTCCGGTTTGCACCAGGGTGATGACCTCAAACAGCTCATCGAGTGTGCCAAATCCGCCCGGAAAGGCCACCAGCGCTTTTGCCCGCATCATGAAATGCATTTTGCGTAGCGCAAAGTAATGAAACTTGAAGTTCAGTGACGGCGTGATGTACTTGTTACCCGACTGCTCATGCGGCAGCACGATGTTCAAACCGACCGTGGGCGCGCCCAGCTCATGCGCGCCCCGATTGGCGGCTTCCATGATGCCCGGGCCACCGCCAGTACAGATGAATAGCTGCTTGTCGTGTGGCAAGGGCTGGCTGTGCGCGGCGACCAGCCGTGCAAACAGTCTTGCCTGGTCGTAGTAGCGGGCGTTTCGAAGATGGCGTTCGGCCACCCTCAGGGCATCTTGCGCGTCGCGCAGTGCCTCGGTATTGTTGCCTGCGGCACTGATGGTTGCAAGGTTGGCTTGTGCCGCCATCATCGATGCGTTGGCGGTTTCAGGGGCGGGAAAGCGGGCGCTGCCGAACACCACCACGGTGCTTTGGATGCCTTGCGCGTGCTGGATCAACTCCGGCTTGAGCATTTCCAGCTGCATGCGAATGCCGCGTGTCTCGCGCCGCAGCAAAAATTCCGGGTCAGCAAATGCCAGGCGGTAAGCATCGGCGTCGAGCGGCTGGTCGTCGCGCGCATGGGCTTGCAGCTCGGCCCAGGCGTTGCTCAGGCGGCTGGCGGAGAGGTCTTGTGTTTGTTGCATGCTCGATTGTTAACCGGATGCGTTAATCCGGTGAAGTTAAAAATGAAGAGGGCTCCAACGGAGCCCTGTTTTTTTGATGAACGCAGCGCCGATTCAACCCGTTTGCGGCAACGCGGCTGGTCAGACGCGTTTTCTGTATTCCCCGGTGCGGGTGTCAATCTCGACCACGTCACCTTGCGCGACAAAAATCGGCACGCCAATTTCAAAGCCAGTGGCAATCTTGGCTGGTTTGAGCACCTTGCCCGAGGTATCGCCTTTGACGGCTGGCTCAGTCCAGGTGATTTCACGTTCAACGTTGGTCGGCAGCTCGACCGAAATCGCCTTGCCTTCGTAAAACACCACTTCCAGCGCCATGCCGTCTTGCAGGTAGTTGAGCGAGTCGCCCATGTTTTCGGCTTCGACTTCGTATTGGTTGTAGTCCGCGTCCATGCAGATGTACATCGGGTCGGCGAAGTAGGAGTAGGTGCAGTCTTTTTTGTCCAGAATGACCTGATCAATCTTGTCATCGGCCTTGAAGACGTTTTCTGTGCCGAAGCTGCCAATCAGGCTTTTGAGCTTCATGCGAACGGTGGCCGAATTGCGGCCGCCCCGGCTGTATTCGGTCTTGAGCACCACCATCGGGTCTTTGCCGTGCATGATGACGTTGCCGGCGCGAATTTCTTGAGCGATTTTCATAACTTGTCTGGAGGTGATTGATGGGCTTGCTAAGTTAGCAAAGCCTATGATTTTAGCGGTTTTTTAGGGCGAATTCGACCAAGCCAGTGGTCAAGTCGTTCTGCTGGGCTTGTCGGCGGCGTAGATTGAGCGCTGTCTGCTGCCAGTCATGAAGATCATCCAGCGACTGTAGAGTCTGCTCTGCCAGTCCATTCCAGACCCTGTGAAACGCTCCCATACTGGGCGGCGCTGCCAGCACGTCCAGAAAAGCCTCCAGCTTGGGCCCATGTGCACCGTCGTCCTGTGGGTAAATCTGCCAGACGAAGGGCTTGCCTGCCCAGATGGCGCGAACGATCGAGTCTTCACCCCGCACAAAGTTGATGTCACTGGCCCACAACAGGTGGTCAAAGTCGATTTGGGTGAGTTGCGGCAAGTATGAAATTAATAGCTGCTTGCACCCGTATTCATTGGGCTGAAGGTCAATTTGATGCCTATTTTTAGCTGTTTTTAAGGCTTTTACCGCATTGGCAGCCCGACCAGCCGCCACCAGCAAGCGCACAGGTTTTCCATTGATACCGCGCTGTGCCAAACCCTCCAGCAGTTGAGCCAAGGCAAAGGGTTCGTAGCAAAACAGGAACACCAGTGTTTCACCGTGCCATTCGATGCCTTGCTGCTTGAGCCAGGCCCCACGGTCAAACACCGACTGTCGCTCAAGCAGGTCAGGCTCACGCAGCAAGCCGCCCGTGCCCGCCGTGAAGCCGGGGTAGTAAAACACCTTGTGCCAGCCCGCAGCAGGCCCGCTGCTGACCAGACTCGTTAAACCATGGTTTCTGGCGACATAGGGCTCTGCGGACAGGTATTCGAGGTTGATCCACAGCGGTTTTGAGGTGTCTTTTTGGCCTTTGGCACAATGAATACGAACGCAATCAGCTATAAATTCAGGAGCTATTTCGCAACCAAAGGCTTCCACCAAGACGTCACAAGGGGTGCTGTCCAGGCAAGAAACATCGATTGATTCAGTCCACGGCAGCACCTGAACGTCGTGACAGCCGCCGGGTGCCATCCAGGCCAGGGCGCTGCAGTCGTCTACCCACAACCGCACCCGCTGGCCCCGGCCCGCCAGGTCAGCAGCCAGCCGCCAGCAAATACCGATGTCGCCAAAGTTGTCGATGACTTTGCAGAAAATATCCCATTGCAAACTTCGCATCCTTGGATTGTCCACAATATGGCATGTCCAAAGATTTTGAATTCACCCCTGAACTGCTTGAAGAAGTCGCCGCGCTGCCTGCGCTGCCGGGTGTTTACCGTTATTTCGATCTAGAGGGCGGCGTGCTGTATGTGGGCAAGGCACGCAACCTGAAAAAGCGCGTGTCTAATTACTTTCAGAAGAACCATGGCGGCACGCGCATTGGCCACATGGTGACCAAAATCGCCCGCATGGAAACCACTGTGGTGCGTAGCGAGGCTGAGGCGCTGCTGCTGGAAAACAACCTGATTAAGACGCTGAACCCGCGTTTTAACATTTTGTTCAGGGACGACAAGAGCTACCCGTATCTGAAACTGGCAACCCATCAGTTTGCAAGGGTGGCCTACTACCGTGGCGCGGTTGAGAAAAAGCACAAATACTTTGGCCCGTACCCCAGCGCATGGGCCGTCAAAGAAAGCATTTTGCTGCTGCAAAAAGTTTTTAAATTGCGCACCTGTGAAGACACCGTGTTCAACAACCGCAGCAGGCCGTGTTTGCTGTACCAGATCAAGCGCTGCTCAGCGCCCTGTGTGGGTCACATCACGGCTGAAGCTTATGCGCAGGACGTGGCGAACGCAGAAAGGTTTCTCAATGGTGAAACCCAAGAGATATTGACAGGTCTGGAGCAGCAGATGCTGGCGCATGCCGGCAAGCTGGAGTTTGAACAAGCCGCCGAGCTGCGCAACCAGATGTCGGCGCTTTCAAAGGTACTGCATCAGCAATCGATGGAAATTGGCGGTGACAAGGACGTCGACATCCTGGCCGTAAAAGTGCAGGGCGGCAAGGCCTGTGTCAATTTGGCCATGGTGCGCGGCGGCCGGCATCTCGGTGATAGGCCGTACTTTCCGACGCATATTGAAAACGCTGTGGATGTGGCTGAGCTGGATGCTGAAATTGACGCTGAGGAAATGCTCGCCACGAAGGCCAAATCCCTTGAAGCGCTGGTGCTCGAAGCTTTTATCGCCCAGCACTACATCGACGTGCCTGTACCCCCGATGCTGGTATGCAGTGAGCCAGTTGATAAAGAACTGATTGCCGCCTTGATCGCCCAGAGCGGCGTGAAGTTTGCCGCGATTCACCAGCCGCGTGAGCAACGTCGTATCTGGCTTGACATGGCGATGAAAAATGCCGAACTTCAACTGGCGCGGCTGCTGGCAGAGCAGGGCAGCCAGCAAGCGCGAACACGTGCGCTAGCCGAGGCGATGGACTTGTCGCTTGAGGATTTGGCCAAGTTGCGCATTGAGTGCTTCGACATCTCGCACACGGCGGGTGAGGCCACCCAGGCGTCGTGCGTGGTGTTTGCTGAACACAAAATGCAAAGTGCGCAATACCGCCGTTACAACATCGAAGGCATCACACCGGGCGACGACTACGCGGCCATGCGCCAGGTGCTGACGCGGCGCTACAGCAAGCTGGCCGAGGCGGTTAAAAACAACGACGGCAGACTGCCCGATCTGGTGTTGGTGGACGGCGGCAAGGGTCAAGTGTCAATGGCGCGGGAGGTGTTCACCGAGTTGGGTCTGGACCTGGGCTTGATCGCAGGCGTTGAAAAAGGCGAGGGTCGCAAGGTTGGCCTGGAAGAGCTGGTGTTTGCTGATGGCCGCGAGAAGGTCTACCTGGGTCGTGACTCCGCCGCGCTGATGCTGATTGCCCAAATCCGCGACGAAGCGCATCGCTTTGCCATCACTGGCATGAGAGCGAAAAGGGCGTCAGTCAGAACCGGCGCCAGCAAGCTGGAAGACATCGAAGGCATTGGCCCCAAAAAACGCGCCAGCCTGCTGCAACGCTTTGGCGGCATACGCGCCATTGCTTCGGCCAGCGTGGAAGATATTGCTACCGTAGATGGCATTTCAAAAGATCTGGCGGAAGAAATTTACCGGGCTTTGCATTGAACACACCCTGAAAAGGCATGAAAAGCCTGTTTTTAAGTGTCAAATTAGCCTGAAAGCCAATAAATACGGGCGCAATCAGCTCCTGAAATGGGAGCGTATTCTCAGCGGCTCTGGGCGTGCCAAAATGCTTCATGAAGTTTTGGACCATTCCTACCATCATGACCTGGACGCGCATCATTGCGATTCCTCTCATCGTCGGTGTTTTTTATCTTGATATCCCTGAAGAAAAACGCAATCTGATCGCTGCCGCGATGTTTGTGGTGTTTGCCGCTACCGACTGGCTGGATGGCTATCTGGCCCGCAAGCTGAATCAGACATCGTCATTTGGTGCTTTTTTAGACCCGGTAGCCGACAAGTTTCTGGTGTGCGCCGCGCTGCTGGTGCTGGTGCATTTGCAGCGGGCAGACGTTTTTGTGGCGCTCATCATCATTGGCCGCGAGATCGCCATCTCAGCCCTGCGCGAATGGATGGCCATGATTGGCGCGACCAAAAGTGTGGCGGTTCACATGATTGGCAAGGTCAAGACGGCTGTGCAAATGACGGCGATTCCCTTCCTGCTGTATGACGGCGTCTTGTTTGGCCGCATTGACACCCATGTCTGGGGCACCTGGCTGATTTGGGCGTCGGCGATTTTGACGGTCTGGTCCATGGTCTATTACCTGCAAAAAGCGATTCCCGAAATCCGCAAGCAGGCTAAATAGCGGGTTGTCTCTTTTGAAATCCTCTGATGATGGCATGTGGCTGCGCGCCATGCCTGCGGTGTTTGTGCTGATCTGGAGCACTGGTTTTGTGGTTGCCAAGTACGGCTTGCCCTATGCGCCGCCGCTAACTTTTCTTTCAATTCGCTACGCGCTGTCGCTGCTTTGCTTTCTGCTCTGGATTGCGTTGGCGCGCGTGACTTGGCCGCGAGGCAGGCAGCAGTGGCTGCATCTGGCGGTTAGCGGCATGCTGATTCATGCGGGCTACCTGGGTGGGGTGTGGGTGGCCATCAAAGCGGGTATGGGCTCGGGGCTGGCGTCCCTGATGGTGGGCTTGCAGCCCGTGCTGACGGCGCTTTGGGTGTCCAGCATGGCATCAAACGATGTCGGAGAAAAAGTTAGCAAACGCCAGTGGCTAGGATTGGCGCTGGGCTTGGGTGGTCTGGTGCTGGTTGTGGCGCGCAAGTTTGGCGCCACGCAAGAAGTCACGGCATTCACACTGCTGGCTATTACCATCGCACTGCTCAGCATCACCGCCGGCACGCTTTACCAAAAACGCTTTGTTCAACCTGCTGACGTGCGCGGCGCAAATGCGGTGCAGATCGCGGCGGCGTTTGTGGTCACGTTGCCGCTGGCGCTGTTCGAAACCGAAGCGGTTAGCTGGACGCCTCAGTTTATGGGCGCTTTGGCATGGTCGGTGCTGGTACTGACATTGGGCGGCTCATCGCTTTTGTACATGTTGATTCAACGCGGCGCTGCAACAGCCGTGACCAGTTTGCTGTACCTTGTACCGCTCTGTACGGCGCTGATGGCCTGGCTGCTATTTGCAGAGCCAATCACGGTGGTGACGGTTATCGGTACGGCAATTACCGCTTTGGGCGTGAGTTTGGTCGTGCGGCCAGCGAAACATTAGCTTTCCAAGGCTCGCTTGCAAATTCAGCGACCAAATCATCAATCAGCAAGCGAATGCGGCGTGGCGTATCTGGCCGGTAGGGGGCCAGCCAGTGAATGTCTGCATCCGGCATGCACCAGTCTGGCAGTACGTGCACCAGTTGGCCGCTGGCAAGTTGCGGTGCAATGTCCCACAAGCTGCGCATCATGATGCCGCGCCCATCCAGGCACCAGTCGCGCACCAGTTCACCAGAATTGCTGCTCAGGGGGCCACTGACGACGACACGTGTTGGCGCGCTCCTGCTATGAGCGGTTTTTTGGGTCAGGTGCTGGTCGAGCAAATGCCATTCTTCAAACGGCTGGTTGCTACGGTTGCCGTTTTCTCTGGCGATCAGGCAGGCGTGTTGCTGCAAATCCTGCAGTCTCGTAGGCGTGCCGTACCGTTTCAGGTAAGCAGGCGCGGCAACCAGAACACGCTGGTTGCGCGCCAGCCGCCGTGACACCCACTGCGCCGCCTGCGTGCCGTGAACAGACCACAACCACACGGCACCATCAAAGCCTTCAGCGGCCAGGTCGGGCAGTTGTTCTGTCAATTGCAACTGCACTTGCACCTTTGGGTAACGCGCCTGAAACCGCGCCAGGGCGGGCCCCAGCCACAGCCGTCCAAAGCCAAATGTGGCCGCCAGCCGGATGAGCCCGACAGGTTCCTTGTGCCGCTCCTGCAACTGCGCTTCAAGTGCCTTGAAGCCCTCCAGCAGCGGCGCTGCGCTGGCGCAGAGGGCTTCGCCTTCCGCCGTGGGACTGACGCGTCGGGTGGTGCGCTGAAACAGTCTTTGCCCCAGCCTGGCTTCCAGCGCGGCGAGCCGTTTTGTCACGGCAGGTGCGGCCAGGTTCAGACTGATGGCGGCGGCGGCCAGACTGCCGCGGTCGCGAACGGCCAGCACCAGTTCAAGATCACTCCGTTCCATCGTCTTTACCCTCTATTGTTTCTCATAAAGAAATAATCAATAGCTTTATTATTGCTTGAAATTTATTCAAACTAACGAGATGATCAAGGTGTGAAAAATCTTGACGCCTTCCCGGTTCAACTGGTACCCGGCCCCGCCGGGGTGCTGAATACGCGCATGGGTGGCAGCGGCCCACCGCTGCTGCTGTTGCATGGCCACCCGCAAACACATGCCATGTGGCATCTGGTGGCGCCCGTCTTGGCCAAACACTTCACGCTGGTGATGATGGATCTGCGGGGCTATGGCAATTCAACCCGGCCACCGAGTGATGCCGAGCATTGCGCGTATTCAAAACGCGCCATGGCGCTCGACGCTCTGGCCGTCATGCAGCACTACGGGTTTGAGCGTTTTGGCGTGCTGGCGCATGACCGTGGGGCACGGGTCGCACACCGGCTGGCGCTTGACCACCCTGGTGTAGTAGACCGCCTGCTGCTGCTCGACATAGCGCCCACGCTGGCGATGTATGAGAACACCACACAAGCCTTTGCAACTGCCTACTGGCACTGGTTTTTTCTGATTCAGCCGTCACCATTGCCTGAAGCATTGATTGAGTCTGACCCGGTAGGCTACATCCGCAACGTGATGGGCAAGCGGCACGCAGGCCTGGCAGCGTTTGCGCCTGAGGCGCTGGCTGAATACGAACGCTGCGCACAAATAGCAGGCACTGCCCACGCCGTTTGCGAGGACTACCGCGCCAGTGCCTCAATGGACCTGGCGCATGACCGTGAGGATATAGCGTCTGGCCGCAAGCTCACGCAACCGATAAAGATCTTGTGGGGTGATCATGGCGCAGTTGGTCAATGTTTTGATGTCTTGGCGCTTTGGCATGAGCGGGCCACGCAAGTGTCTGGCCACAGCTTGCCTTGCGGTCATTACATCGCTGAAGAAGCGCCCGAGCTTTTAATTCCTAACGCATTGAACTTTTTCAAATCCTGAATCAACCTTCACTTAAGGGAAAAACCATGAGTAAAAAACGCATTGCAGTTATCGCCGGCGACGGTATTGGCAAGGAAGTCATGCCCGAAGGCATCCGCGTGATGGAAGCTGCCGCCAGCAAATTTGGCATTGATTTGGAGTTCGACCACTTCGACTTTTCAAGCTGGGACTATTACGAAAAGCACGGCCAGATGCTGCCCGACAATTGGAAAGACCAGATTGGCGGCCACGACGCCATTTACTTTGGCGCGGTGGGCTGGCCTGAAAAAATTGCTGACCATGTGTCGCTGTGGGGATCGCTGCTTTTGTTTCGCCGTGAGTTTGACCAGTACATCAATTTGCGCCCCGCGCGTTTGATGCCCGGCATTATTGCGCCTGTGGTGCGGCGCGATGGCTCGGCTCGCGCTCCGGGTGAAATCGACTTTTACATCGTGCGTGAAAATACGGAGGGTGAATACTCCAGCATTGGTGGCCGGGCCTTCCCCGGCACTGAGCGTGAGTTTGTGTTGCAGGAGTCTGTCTTCACCCGCATCGGCGTTGATCGAGTGCTGAAGTTCGCATTTGAACTGGCTCAGTCACGGCCCAAAAAGCATCTGACCAGCGCCACCAAATCCAACGGCATTTCCATTTCAATGCCTTATTGGGACGAGCGGGTGGTCGAGATGGCGAAAAACTACGCCGATATTCGGCTCGATAAATTTCACATCGACATCCTGACCGCACACTTTGTACAGCGGCCCGACTTCTTCGACGTGGTGGTCGCCAGCAATTTGTTTGGCGACATTTTGAGTGATCTGGGCCCGGCTTGTACGGGCACGATTGGCATTGCGCCCAGTGCCAACCTGAACCCCGAGCGAAAATTCCCATCGCTGTTTGAGCCCGTCCACGGCTCAGCCCCTGACATTGCAGGTCGAAGCATTTCCAACCCCATCGGGCAAATCTGGTGCGGCGCCATGATGCTGGAGTTTTTAGGTTACAAAGATGCGCATGACGCGGTGCTGGCAGCGATTGAAAAAGTCCTCGAGCCTGGCAGCGGTGCACCCCGTACACCGGACCTGGGGGGTACTGGCTCAACCGCTGATGTGGGCAGAGCCATTGCGGCTGCATTGGGTTAACCTTTCGATTTTGCTGGCCTGTCAAGCATATAAATTACAAAAATCGGCATTATTTGGGCTTGGTGTCGACTTAAATGAGACTAGAATACGCCACCTTGCGGTAGCAAATCAAAAAGTATTGACACATTTGTTGCCCCTAGATTTAATAATGTTCGGCAGCTAAACTGCACACATCGTTTCTTGTTGATGTCTTCATTCGACATCCGAGAAACAGATTTTTTAGAGACAGCCAGATTAACTTTCCTAAACGAGGGATCTCCGTGAACAAGACAGAACTGATCGAGCACATTGCCAAGCACGCCGATATTTCCAAAGCTGCGGCCACCCGCGCGCTGGAGTCCACCATCGGTGCCGTCAAAACAACCCTGAAAAAAGGAGGCTCTGTGTCTCTGGTGGGTTTTGGTACCTTTGCCGTGACGCGCCGCGCTGCCCGCGTCGGCCGCAACCCCCGCACGGGCGATGCGATTAAAATCAAGGCTGCCAAGGTTCCAAAGTTTCGTCCGGGCAAGGCGCTCAAAGACGCTTTGAACTGATAAGAAACTTATTAGAGAAATTTCAAACATCTAGGGCGGGGTGCTTAGCTCAGTTGGTAGAGCAGCGCCCTTACACGGCGTAGGTCGGCGGTTCGAGCCCGTCAGCACCCACCAACCGCCTGAAGTGTTTGACTGTTTTTGTCCAAGGCGAACCAGCAGTTCGCCTTTTTTTTTGGCGCACGACTTTATTTTTGACAGCCGCACAGGACTTTTCAGATGTTTGATTTCATTCGCAAGCACACCAAGATCACCATGGGTCTGCTTTTTCTGCTGATCGTCCCTTCGTTTGTTTTGTTTGGCCTCGATGGCTACAGCCAGAACAAGGACAAAAGCCCGGTCGTTGCCAAAGTAGATGGTCAGGAAATCCTCCAAAGCGAATGGGACAGGGCACACCTGGTTGAAGTTGACAAGCTCAAGGCCTCCATGCCATCGCTGGACGCCAAGCTGCTTGATTCTCCTGAAGCCAAATACGCTACGCTGGAACGCCTGGTTCGTGACCGCGTTTTGATTGCAGCGATGGCCAAGTCAAAGCTCAGCGCGAGTGACCAGCGCTTGGCGCGTGAACTGCAAAGCAACCCCGACATCGCTGCGCTTCGAAGGCCCGATGGTTCGTTGGACATGGATCGCTATAAGCAGCTTCTGGGTACCCAAGGGATGAGTCCTGAGATGTTTGAAGCAAGTGTGCGCACCGATCTTTCGGTACGGCAGGTGCTGATGGGCGTGATGGGCAGCGGATTTTCTTCAAACGTCGCAGCCGACACGGCATTGAATGCATACTTTGAAAAGCGTGATGTCCAGGTTGCCCGTTTTGCCACGGCCGATTACGCAGCCAAGCTCAACCCGACAGATGCCGATCTGGAGCAGTTTTACAAAGCCAACGCCAATCTTTTCCAAGCGCCTGAACAGGCCAATATTGAATACTTACTGTTCGATATCGAGACGATTAAAAAAGGCATTGTGGTTGCTGAGGCGGATTTGAAAACCTATTACGAACAAAACATTGAGCGTCTGGGTGGCAAGGAAGAGCGTCGGGCCAGCCACATTTTGATCGCATCAGCCAAGAGCGTACCTGAAGCAGATCGCCAAAAAGCCAAAGCCAAAGCTGCCGAACTGGCCGCCCAGGTCAAAAAAGCGCCCGACAGCTTTGCTGATGTGGCGCGAAAAAATTCGCAAGATCCAGGCTCTGCCCCTGCCGGTGGAGACCTGGACTTTTTCACCCGTGATGCAATGGTCAAACCCTTCTCTGATGCAGCATTTGCCATGAAAAAGGGCGATGTCAGCGATATTGTCGAGACTGAATTTGGCTACCACATCATCAAACTGACAGACATCAAGGCACCCAAGCAGCGCACGTTTGAAGAGATGAAGCCCGAGCTGGAAGCTGACATTAAAAAGCAGCAAGCGCAAAAAAAGTTCAGCGAAACAGCTGAAGGCTTTACCAATTCTGTGTATGAGCAGGCAGACAGCCTGAAACCTACAGCCGACCGATTGAAGCTTGAGATCAAATCGGCTTCCGGCATCACTCGTCAACCGCAGCCAGGCGCATCAGGCGCGCTTGCGAATGCCAAATTCTTGAACGCCATTTTTAATGCCGATACGATTGAGAAAAAACGAAATACCGAGGCCGTAGAAGTTGCCTCCAACCAGCTTATTTCTGGCCGCGTTACGCAGTACACACCGGCTCGTACCAGCCCGCTGGCGGAAGTCAAAGACATCGTGCGCCAGCGCTGGTTAGCCCAAAGAGGTGCTGAAGAGGCTCGCAAAGATGGCATGGCCAAATTGGCGGCTTGGAAAGCCGCACCAGCGACCGCTGTGTTACCAGCAGCATTATCTGTGTCACGCGACCAGCCTCAAAACCAGCCTATCCAGGTGGTCGACGCTGCGCTACGCGCGGATGTTGCTACTTTGCCTGCACTGGCAGGCGTTGACCTCGGTGCACAGGGCTATGTGATTGTCAAAGTCCTGAAAGTTTTACCGCGCGACGTATCCTTGGAGGCAGCGGCCAAGCAAGAACGTAGTCAGTACACCCAGTGGTGGACAACGGCTGAAAGTCTGGCCTACTACAACACACTCAAAGACCGTTTTAAGACCGACATCAAAGTAGCCAAGCCAGTACGCGCAAAAGCAGATCAAAGTCCAGAAAGTCAGACCACATCCACACAGTAGCCCCTATAATCTGCAATTACGGTGGCTGTAGCTCAGTTGGTAGAGTCCAGGATTGTGATTCCTGTTGTCGTGGGTTCGAGCCCCATCAGCCACCCCATTATTTCTCTAATGAGGGACTTGCAGAATTAAAAATCAGCAAACACCCAAACTCGCTTAGCGCTTAAATTTTAAGCACTTTTAGCTTGGCTTGGCACTGGCTCAGGGTTAGCGCATCAATTCCCCCTCGCTTCTCG
>JBILXX010000016.1:0-43149 GCA_044378095.1 Polaromonas sp. | reverse complement strand
GGATATGGGCGCGGGCAGATATGAAAATGAGAGCGAATTAATTGAAATCCGACCCCTATTAACAGAGCGAGCTGGTTGGAGCCACTGGTGGGCCAGAAATCTTGCGTGCGATTGATCATCGCGCAGAAAAGAACAGTCCTATTTACTGAATCTTGTTTACTCAAGCTTAAACGGAAAAACTGTAAAAGTTTTAGTTTTAATGTTCCATAGCAAGAGGTGGTTGTAGCCTTCTCCTTTGGAGTTGGGCAGCAGGACCGACTCATTCCCGCGATACCCAAGATAGGTGTACACCGCGTTGCCCTTGGGGTCGACAAACTGAGCTCCCGAATCCCCGATAGGAAGCTTCTTATTGATGTTGCCTGGGCCACTCTTCCCATGAACCCTGAGACTCAACAGGTATTCGGGGGTCAGGTTGGCTGGGAGGGGAGGTGCTTTTACCGCCTTAACGTCTGGCAGTGGAGACGGTTTTAAGTCACTCGTCTTCAATTTCAACTTCGTCGACAATTCTTTTGAAAACTTCGCAGTAAGCACAATCGATGCATCGATTGCTCCGCTTTTGGTGCGAAGCACTGACGAAACTCGGCGTATATATTCTCGTTTTTCCAAACCCTCCAGAAACGCGAGTTGTACGTCCGCAGGTTTATCGAGTAGGCCAACCATATTCAACAAAACGTGGAAGGCGGTGATTTTTTCTCCTTTGGGAAGCTGGGAAAACGAGCCACGCGCACGCGGGTTCTCCATCTTCCCGGCTCGCTTGGTCTTGTCGACATATTGAAAAAGCAGTTCGGGATCGAGTATCGAATCATACTCAGGGGTTTGCGCAGGAACAGAAAGGTTGGTCGCTCGGGTCGGCGGAGATGCCGGTACTTCAGGGGTTAGCGCGACTAGGCTTCGAACGTCTTTTGAATTGTGAAGGGCATGGCTACCAGGTACAGAAGACATTGTTCCTTTCGCGAACGATCTACGTTCAAAATAAAAACAAGCGACATGCAAATTGCGTTCCGGTGGATCGCGGAAGATCGTCTAAAAAGCAACTTGCGATTTGCTCAAGCCAACGCCGCCTTGGGTTGATCGCTAGTCAGCGCCTGGCTCGAATACTCAGGAGTCTAAACCTGGCCCTGCGCATCGGCCGTCGCATTGGTCTAAAAAAAAACAGTTAAAACGTAAAAAAGGTCAGCATCCTTGATTCGCAAAAACCAAGCCGGAAGGCGACTCACCCAATTGGAGCCGCGCCGCAACGGCTGATATCTATTTACAGCCCTCATGGATATTGGCTTCCAGTTGTTTTGCTGGCGCGTTAACAGCCGCTTTTAGGTTGATCTCGATAACTCAACAGTATTGGGACAGGCTCCAATTAATCGCCCAACGCTATCCATACAGGTGCTGCCAGCGCAAATAACTATTGGCCCGAAGGCACATTTCACACCCTAAAACGGATGATTTTCAAGCTTCCAACCGCTTTTTGACTAAGTTTTGACCGATATGCTGCCTCAAAACGCTGTTTTTAGGCCATTTTCACCCAGATTTTAGGCCTTTTGACCAATAAATACGGGCGCAAGCAGCTATTGAAACAATAGCAAATCAATAGAAATCTAATCCCGATCAACCCCTAAAAAGGGCCGCGCGCCAGCAGCACCAGCACCCCAATCAGCAGAAAAACCAGCCACGAAAGGTGCTTGCCCCGTGTGAAGTAGAGCGGAAAAGCCGCTGAAACCAGCGCAACGACACCTATCACGCCGAGAACCTGGTCTTTTGAAACATCGCCGCCAGCGGCAATCAAAATCAGCCAGGCCAAGCCCCACCAGGCCACGGTGGTCAGGTGCCATACAAAGCGCAGGGTGCCGGTGGTAAACGCCGTGCTGCCAAAGATTTTGGGCAGGTCGCCCCTTTTGAACAGGCGAATCAGGATGTAGCGCTCCCCCAGGTACGAATGCGCGATACCCGTGACAAACATCAGAACGGCGGCGAGGATTAGCACCTTGTGCCCTCAAGTTAATGCATGCGGCCCATACCGCAGCAAGTGGTTCACTATTTATTCTATAGCTGCTTGCGCCCGTATTTATTGGGCTGTAGGCCAATTTGATACCTGAAAATACCCTTAAAATCACCTTTTTAGCCTCAAAACCATAAAAACACATGTCAACAGCCCAAACCAATACCCCCAAACCCGCCAACACCGCCCTCACCCCGCTGCCATCGGCTGATCGTTCTTTTGGCTTTCGTGACCACACGGCGCTGTGGCTAAGTCTGGGCGTGGGTCTGCTGGTGATGCAGGTGGGCGCGTACCTGGTGCCATCGGTGGGGCCGCAGCAGGCGGCGCTGGTCATTGTTTTGGGGTCGATTCTGGGGGCGGGCATGCTGGCGTGGACGGCCAAGCTGGGTTGCGACACGGGTTTGTCCAGCTCGGGGCTGATGCATGCGACTTATGGGTCGAGCTTTGCCAAATTGCCGGTGCTGCTGAACATTGTGCAACTCATCGGCTGGACAACCTTTGAGCTGGTGGTGATACGCGACGGGACGGTGGCGATTTCGCGTCAGGGCGGCGGCTTTGCAGCCAACTGGTGGCCTGTGCTGGTGACGTTGCTGTGGGGCGCGGTGCTGATTGCGCTGATATCGGGCAGCATGGTCAAGCTGGTGCGCAAATTCATTGGCCGCTTTGGCTTGCCGCTGGTGATTTTGTCGCTGCTGTGGCTGACGTGGCAGTTTTTGGGCAAAGCCAGCGCGCAGGGTTTGAGCGCCATCTGGAACAAACCCGGCACGGGCGCCATGAGCACCATGCAGGCGCTTGACCTGGTGATTGCCATGCCCATTTCGTGGCTGCCGCTGGTGGCTGACTTTGCGCGCCACGGCTTGAGCGGCCGCAGCACGCTGCGCGGCACCTGGCTGGGCTATGCGGTGGCCAACATCTGGTGTTACAGCCTGGGCATGCTGATTGCCATCACCACGCCGAGTACCGATTTGGTTGCTGCATTACTGCTGGCCCAGGGTGGCCTGATTGCACTGGGTTTGATTTTGATTGACGAGATGGACAACGCCTATGGCGATGTGTATTCAGGCGCGGTGGCTGGCCACAGCTTAAAGCCCAGCTGGTCGGTTCGCCATGTCGGCATGGGCTTTGCCGCAGTGTGTACCGCCCTGGCGCTGGTGCTGCCCATGCATGCGCTGGAGCCGTTTTTGCTGATGCTGAGTTCGGTGTTTATCCCGCTGTACGGCGTGATTTTGGCGCGGCTGGTGGGTAAAACCAATGTGGCGGCACTGGTCACTGAGCGGCCAGTCAACTACACGGCTGTGCTGATCTGGTTCAGTGGCGTGGTGTTTTATCACGTCATGTCTAAGTACGCACCTGCCTGGGGTGCCGCCATACCGACGCTGGTGTTGACGTTTGTATTGGCCAAGCTGATGAGTGATTCAGTCAAGAAGTAATAGCCAGACACTGACGGGGCGTATCAATCGGCCTAAGTGCCGCTATTGCAAATAGCCAATTCCAGCCCAAGGTGCCATCAATGGCATTAACTGCCAGGTATTCACCTTCAACCGCAAGCGCACACCCAGGATCCAACTCATGAGCACCCCAGCAACCACCACACCATCGGCAGCCACTGCCAACGAGCTGATCGACAAACTCAACTGGCGTTATGCCACCAAAGGCATGACCGCTGGCAAGGTGGTGCCGGATGACAAGGTAGAGCGCGTCTTGGAGGCGGCTCGCCTGGCACCCACCTCCAGCGGCTTGCAGCCTTTCGAGATCATTCTTGTCAAGAACGCTGCCGTGCGCGAGCAGATCAAACCCATCGCCTGGAACCAGGCCCAGATCACCGATGGCTCGCACTTGCTGGTGTTTGCCGCGTGGGACAACTACACAGCTGAACGCATCAACATGATGTTTGACCTGACCAACGAGATACGCGGCTTTAAAAACGAGGGTTGGGAAAAGTACCGCCAGATGCTGCTGTCCAGCTACCCCCAGAAAGACGCTGAGGTGAACTACCAGCACGCCGCCCGCCAGGCCTACATTGGCCTGGGTGCAGCATTGATAGCCGCCGCATTTGAAGGCGTAGACGCCACGCCGATGGAAGGGTTTGACGCCGACGCGCTGGACAAAATACTCAAGCTGCGCGAGCGCGGTTTGCGCAGCGTGGTCATCATGCCTATTGGCTACCGCCAGGAAGATAAAGACTGGCTGGTGAACCTGAAAAAAGTGCGCCGCCCCCGCGAACAGTTTGTGACCGAGGTCTGATGACGAAGGCCTGATAGTCACGCCCTGACGGGCGACCAGGCCAGGGCAGTCTAAAGGGCCAGCGGCACCAGTCGCATCACCTGCGGCGCAAAGCCGTGGTTCAGCGGCCCGCCGCCCTGCCCGGTTTTAACACTTGCACCGGCTGCCAGCACGCCCCGCACATAGGCGCGCGCGGCCTCAACCGCATCCACCAGCGGAAGCCGAAGCGCCAAATGCGCAGCAATGGCTGACGACAACGTGCAGCCCGTGCCATGCGTGTTGGCCGTGGCAATGCGCGGTGCGCGCATCCAGTACGGGGCAACGCCCGCTATTTGCAGCAAGTCACTCACCACATCGCCCGCCAGATGCCCACCTTTGACCAGCACCGCCTTCGCGCCCTTGGCCAGCAGCTCGTGCGCGGCGGCTTGCATGTCGGCTTCACTGCTCAAAGTACGGCCCACCAGCAACGACGCTTCGTCCAGATTCGGCGTGACCAGCACCGCGCGGCCAAACAGCTCGCGCACCAGGCTGGCAATGGCTGGGCTGTCAATCAGCACCGCACCACTGGTGGCCACCATCACCGGGTCCAGCACCACATGCGGCAGCGCGTGCCGGTCAATCGCATCAGCCACCGCTTGCACAATCTCTGGCGAATGCAGCATGCCAATCTTGACCGCATCAACGCCAATGTCTTCAACCACCGCGTCAATCTGGGCAGTGAGCATGTCAGGCGGCACACCATGAATGGCGCGCACGCCGGTCGTGTTTTGCGCCGTCAGCGCGGTAATGGCCGACATGCCGAAGCAGCCGAGAGCCGAGAAAGTTTTTAAATCAGCCTGAATTCCCGCGCCGCCGCCGCTGTCTGAGCCGGCAATGGTCAAGAGCCTTGGGTACTGGTGTGTGAAAGCGGGATTCGATGTCGGTTGGGTCATGGATGGGATGGTATCCAAAAGTGCTGGGTCGAAATCCCGCCCGACTTTTACAGCTTGCTGTGCAGGGGCAAAACGCCAGGGCTGCAACAGCGCCTCAATTGCTATTAAAACAGGAGCTGCTTGCGCCCGTATTGATTGGTCAAAAGGCCAATTTGACACTCTTTTTAGAGCGTTTTAAGAGATAAAATGACTTCTTGAGCCTTTTTGCATGGCTTTTGCAGCCGCCCTACACTCTTGCCCTATGACCTCTGAACGCGCCAAAGCCAAAAGCCCCAAATCCCTGTCTGGCCTTGTGCCTTTTCTTCGGCCGTACAAGGGCCGCATTGCACTGGCGGGGTTTTTCCTGGTGATGGCGGCGGTAGCCACGCTGGTGTTCCCGCTGGCGCTGCGCAGTCTGATTGATGGCGGGCTGGTCAATGCGGACACCAGCGCGACGGGCAAGGGCGAGCAGTTGCTGCTGTTGCGTACGCATTTCTTTGAGCTGTTTGGTGTGGCCGCAGCATTGGGTCTGTTTTCAGCCGGGCGGTTTTACATGGTGAGCTGGCTGGGCGAGCGCGTCACCGCCGACTTGCGCAACGCCGTGTATGGCCATGTGCTCAAGCAGAGCCCGCAGTTTTTCGAAACCACCCAAACCGGCGAGGTACTCAGCCGCCTGACAGGCGACACCACGCTGGTGCAAACCGTGGTGGGCTCGTCCCTCAGTATGGGGCTGCGCAACCTGGTGATGGGCGTGGGTGCGATTGGCATGCTGGTGTACACCAACCCGTATCTGATGCTGCAAATTGCGGCGGGCCTGGCCATTGTGGTGGTGCCATCGGTTATTTTTGGCCGGCGTGTGCGCAAGCTGTCACGCGCCAGCCAGGACCGTGTGGCGGATTCCAGCGCCATTGCGGCTGAAGTGCTGAACGCCATTCCCATCGTGCAAAGCTACGCCGCTGAGGGGCGTGAGGCCAAGCGCTTTAACGAATCGTCCACCAACGCGTTCAATGTGGCCATACGCCGTTCAAAAGCGCGCACCGTGCTGGTGGCTTTCATCATCATCGCGACTTCTGCGGGGTTGCTGTGGGGCTTGTACCAGGGCACGCAAGCGGTCATGAATGGCGCCATCACAGCAGGCCACCTGGGGCAAACCGTCGTGTATGTGATCATTTTGGCCAGTGCGTCAGCCGTGCTGGGCGAAACCTATGGCGACCTGCTGCGTGCAGCGGGAGCAACCGAGCGGCTGATGGAGCTGCTGGAGACCCGGTCACCGATTTTTTCGCCTGAAAATCCGGTTCCAGCGCCCATGATTCGGGCGGGAAGCGCTATTGAATTTGAAGCGGTCAATTTCAATTACCCGTCGCGGCCGTTGCAGGCAGCGCTTGACAACTTCAGCATGAAGGTCGCTCCTGGCGAAACGGTGGCGATCGTCGGGCCCAGTGGTGCGGGCAAAAGCACGGTGTTCCAGTTGTTGCTGCGCTTTTATGACCCGCAGTCTGGCCGCATCGTGCTGGATGGCGTGGCGACAAAGGACATGTCGCTCACTGACCTGCGCCAGCGCGTGGGTATCGTGCCGCAAGATGCGGTGATTTTCTCGACCACCGCACTGGAGAACATCCGCTACGGCAAGCCTGAAGCGACGGACGAAGAAGCCAAGGCTGCAGCCAAAGCAGCGTTTGCTGATGAATTCATCATGCTGCTGCCTGAAGGGTATGACACCTTTTTAGGCGAGCGCGGCGTGCGCTTGTCTGGCGGGCAACGCCAGCGTATCGCCATTGCGCGGGCGATGCTTAAAAACTCGCCGCTTCTGTTGCTGGACGAAGCCACCAGCGCCCTTGATGCTGAAAGCGAACGCATGGTGCAAGCCGCGCTGGAGTCCGCCATGAAAGACCGTACCACGCTGGTTGTGGCCCACCGACTGGCAACCGTGCAGCAAGCAGACCGCATTCTGGTGCTGGACCACGGCCACCTGGTCGAGCAAGGCACGCACCACGAGCTGGTGGCCAAAGGCGGTGTGTACGCGCGGCTGGCGGCGCTGCAGTTCACGAGTTGAGGCAACGCCACGCGTTGTCATAGCTATGCATTTTTTGCATAGCGTCACTTAAAGATGGCCTTGGACAGATCACCTGCAAGCTCCTAAAGTGCAGGCTGGTTCACAAAATATCCAACCTGGAGTTTTTAATGTCACAAGCATCCGCCCCCGCAGCAGCCGTCGACCACAGCGCGCATCCCTTGCCGTCTTACCTGGACGCCAGCAACCTGGGCCCCTGGGGCAATTACCTGCAGCAGGTTGACCGCGTCATTCCGCACCTCGGCAATCTGGCCCGCTGGGCTGAAACGCTCAAGCGGCCCAAGCGGGTTTTGATTGTGGACGTACCGATTCATATGGACGATGGCACAGTGGCGCACTTTGAAGGCTACCGCGTGCAGCACAACGTGTCGCGCGGCCCCGGCAAGGGTGGCGTGCGTTTTCACCAGGACGTGACGCTGTCTGAAGTGATGGCGCTGTCAGCCTGGATGTCAGTCAAGAACGCTGCGGTGAATGTGCCCTACGGCGGCGCCAAAGGCGGCATTCGGGTTGACCCGAAAAAGCTGTCGCGCGGCGAGCTGGAGCGCATGACGCGCCGCTACACCAGCGAGATCGGCATCATCATCGGCCCGAACAAGGACATCCCCGCGCCAGACGTGAACACCAACGAGCAGATCATGGCCTGGATGATGGACACCTACTCAATGAACACCGGCTCAACTTCCACCGGCGTCGTGACTGGCAAGCCGGTCGATCTGGGCGGCTCATTGGGTCGGCGTGAGGCCACTGGGCGCGGCGTTTTTACCGTGGGCTGTGAAGCAGCGCATCACATTGGCCTGGAGATCAAAGGTGCACGCATTGCGGTGCAGGGGTTTGGCAATGTGGGCGGCGTGGCTGGCAAACTGTTTGCTGAGGCTGGAGCGCGCATTGTGGCGGTCCAAGACCACAGCGGTACGATTTACAAAGAATCTGGTTTGAACGTACCCGCCTTGCTGCAGCACGTGGCAGAACACGGCGGCGTGGGCGGCTATGCCGGCGCTGAGGTGCTGGCCAACGACAGCTTCTGGGACGTGGAGTGCGACATTTTGATACCCGCGGCACTGGAGCAGCAAATCACCGCTGCCAACGCGCACCGCATCAAGGCGCGCATGGTGATTGAAGGCGCCAACGGCCCCACCACCCCGGCGGCCGATGACATTTTGCAGTCACGCAACATTCTGGTGTTGCCCGATGTGATCGCCAATGCTGGCGGCGTGACAGTCAGTTATTTTGAATGGGTGCAGGACTTTTCAAGCTTTTTCTGGGATGAAGAAGAGATCAACGCACGGCTGGTCAAAATCATGAAGCATGCCTTTGCTGGCGTTTGGGACGTGGCACAAGACCGCAAAGTCAGCCTGCGTACCGCCACCTTCATCGTGGCCTGCAAACGCATTTTGCATACCCGCGAGATGCGCGGTTTGTATCCTTGATGTAAGACCGAGGCCAATGATTTAGTGGCTTTTCTTTTCAAGCAGGGGCCGCGGGACTGGCTTTGCCAGACCGCAGGCGCAGCGGCCCCCTCGGGGGGCAGGAAGCTACGCGAAGCGAGCGACCATGGGGGCCATAAAACCTTACTGCAGGGTTTCTTTCAGGGCAGCAGGCAGGGGCAAAGCCATCACATCAATGCCCTCTTCAATCAGCTCGACCGCTTCACGCTGCGTGGCCTGGCCGCGAATGATGCGCGGCTCAGCGTCGCCGTAATGCATGGCTCTGGCGTGGTGGGCGAACTTGTCGCCCACATCCTCAGTGTTGGCAAGAACGTGGCGTACCGCGCTTAGGAAAGCCGCTTGCTGCTCTGCGCTCGGGGCATCTGGTTGAGGCTGGACAGGGGTTGTGGTCAGTTCAGTAGATGGCGCTGAATCTGCAGCCGGGCCAGTCGTACCTGAAATCTGTGACGAATGAGCTGTCTCGATGGTTGTACTGGGTGGCGTGTGGCCGCCAAAATTCAGCCGGGGCGCACTTGGCATTTTGACCACGGCTTTGTCTGAGCACATCGGGCATTCCACCAGACCACGCGCAAGCTGGGATTGAAAGTCATCTTCAGAGCCGAACCAGCCTTCAAAGGAGTGGCGCTGGCCGCACTGAAGATCAAGAACTTTCATAGCGCAACAATGGCCAAAGCGGACTTAACTGCCCAGCGACTTGACGATGCTGTTGATGGACTGTGCGCAAAGGGTCATCAAGCCACCGGGCATGATGCCCAGAATCAGGATCAAAGCGCCGTTGATTGTCAACACCACGCGTGCATCGGCAGGCGCTGTGATGGGATGTACCGGGCTTGCAGGCTCATCAAAGTACATGACCTTGATGATGCGCAAATAATAGAACGCACCGACCAGCGACATCAGCACCGCAAAGATGGCCAGCACCAGATAGCTGGTTTGCTGCGATGAGATCAGAGCCTGCAAGACCGACAGCTTGGCATAAAAACCCACCAGTGGCGGCAAGCCAGCCAGTGACAGCATGACAACAGCCATCACACCCGCATACAGCGGGCTACGCTGGTTCAGACCTGCGAAATCACTGATTTCTTCAGACTCATGACCTGCCCGCGCCAGCAGCATGATGCCCCCGAAGGCCGCCAGCGTGGTCAGCACGTAGGTGATGGCATAAAACATGGCGGCGCTGTAAGCCGACTCAGCGTTGAGCTGGTTGCCATTGACAACGCCCGACAACATGCCCAGCAGCAAAAAACCCATTTGTGAGATGGTTGAAAACGCCAGCATGCGCTTGAGGTTGGTTTGCGCAATGGCGGCCAGATTTCCCACCAGCAGCGAGCCAATGGCCATGACTGCCAGCATCTGCTGCCAGTCGAACGCCAGAGGCAGCAAACCTTCAACCAGCAGGCGCAGGACAATGGCAAAAGCAGCAAGCTGCGGTGCGCCGCCAATCAGCAAAGTGACGGCGGTAGGCGCGCCCTGGTACACATCGGGCAGCCACATGTGAAACGGCACAGCGCCGAGCTTGAAGGCCAGACCCGCCACGATAAATACCAGACCAAACACCAGCACCTGATGCTTGACCTGGCGGCTGGCAATGGCGTTAAACACTTCGTTCAGGTCAAGCGAGCCCGTTGCGCCATACAGCATCGACAAGCCGTAGAGCAAAAAGCCCGATGCCAGAGCGCCCAGGACAAAGTACTTCATGGCAGCTTCTGTGGCTGTGGCGTTGTCACGGCGCAAGGCCACCAGCGCATAGCTGCACAGCGTGAGCAGCTCCAGCCCCATGTAGATGACCAGAAAGTTGTGGCCGGAAATCATCACAAACATGCCCAGCAAGGCAAACAGGCTGAGCGTGAAAAACTCACCGCCTCGCAGCATGTCCCTGGCAAAGGCATAGGGCCTGCCATAGACCAGCGACACCATCAAGGCGATGGCTGAAAAACACTTGAGCCAGCTGCCCATGGGGTCAACCACCACCATCTTGCCAAAACCGTAGAAGGTTTGGCCACCCAGTGCGTAAGCCGCTTCAAGTGCAGCCACAGTGCCCAGTGTGACCAGTGTCAGCACATAGGTCAGGGTGCGCATGGGCGACTTGACCCACAGGTCAACCAGCAAAATAACGCAGCCCATCACGAGCAGGATGATCTCGGGGTAAACCGCGATCCAGGAGAGTTTGTCAATCATTGCTGAATTCTTTTGCAGTTAGTTCAGTTTGGATTTGGCGACATGCACCAACAAATCGGCCACCGTCGTGTTCATCACATCGGTGAACGGCTTGGGGTACAGACCCATGTACAGCGTGGCAATCGCCAGCATGGCCAGCATCAAAAACTCACGCGCATTGATGTCTTTCAGATTCTTGACATCGTCATTGACGACCGGGCCGAGGTACACACGTTTGTACATCCACAGCGTGTAGGCAGCGCCAAAAATAAGCGCAGTTGCAGACGCAAAACCAATCCAGAAGTTGAACTTGACCGCACCCAAAATCACCATCCACTCACCCACAAAACCAGCCGTGGCTGGCAAACCGCAATTGGCCATGGCAAAAAACAGGGCAAAGGCTGCGAACTTGGGCATGGTGCTGACAACCCCGCCATAGCTGGCAATCTCACGCGAATGCACCCGGTCATACAGCACGCCTATGCACAAGAACATCGCGGCCGACACGAAGCCGTGGGCAATCATTTGCACAATGCCGCCAGACACACCCAGGTCGTTGAATATAAAAAAGCCCAGCGTGACAAAACCCATGTGCGCCACCGATGAATACGCCACCAGCTTTTTCATGTCCTGCTGGACCAGTGCGACCAGACCCACGTAGATGACCGCTGTGAGCGACAAAGCGATCATCAGCCACGCCCATTCGCGTGATGCATCTGGCGTAATCGGCAAAGAGAACCGCAAGAAGCCGTAAGCACCCAGCTTGAGCATGATGGCGGCCAGCACGGCCGAGCCACCTGTAGGTGCCTCAACGTGAACATCAGGCAACCAGGTATGCACAGGCCACATCGGCACCTTCACGGCAAACGCCGCAAAAAATGCGAAGAACAGCAGCGTTTGAATGGTCGTACCCAGAGGCAGTTTGTGCCAGGTCAAAATATCAAAACTGCCGCCTGACTTGTTGTACAGGTAAATCAATGCCACCAGCATCAGCAGCGATCCAAGCAGCGTGTACAAAAAGAACTTGAAGGCAGCGTAAATCTTGTTGGGCCCGCCCCAAATACCGATGATGAGGTACATCGGGATCAGCGTGGCTTCAAAAAACACATAAAACAGCAAGCCGTCAAGAGCGGTAAAAACGCCAATCATCAGGCCGCTCAGAATCAAAAAAGACGCCATGTACTGGTTGACACGCGTGGTGATGGACTCCCAACTGGCAATGATGACCACCACATTGATAAATGCGGTGAGCAAGACAAACCAGAGCGAAATACCGTCTACACCCAGGGAATAGTTAACGTTGAAACGGGCGATCCAGCTGGCCTTTTCAACAAACTGCATCGCCGACGTGTCAAGCTTGAAGCCTTCGTACAAAGGCAGCGTGACCAGGAAACTGACGACAGCGCCGATCAGCGCGAACCAGCGCACACTGCGCGCCTGGTCGTCACGCCCCAGTGCCAACAGCACAACACCAAAAAATATTGGTGTCCAAATTGCAAGACTGAGCAAACCCATTGAAATAATTCCTGCTTTTCTTTTTTATTTATCGACGTTCAGAGTCAGTCAGCGATTGAGCCAGACAAAGTACGTCATCAGCACAAACACGCCCAGGATCATGCCGAAAGCGTAGTGGTAAATAAAGCCCGATTGCAAGCGGCGCACGATGCCAGAGATCCAGCCCACCACTTTCCACGAGCCATTGACCAGCGCACCATCAATGATCTTTTGATCGCCAATTTTCCATAAACCCATACCCAACAAGCGCGCTCCGCGAGCCAGCACGTTTTCATTGAACCAGTCGATGTAGTATTTATTTTCGAGCAAGGTGTACAGCGGCTGACATTTACTTTTGATAGCCGCGGGCAAGGCTGGATTACGCATGTACATGTACCAGGCCGTGACCCCACCCGCCAGAGCCAGCCAGAACGGCGCAGCAGTGAGCCCATGCAAAGCCATTTGCACCGGCCCCTGGAACAGCTTGGCCAGCTCTTCCATCGCAGGGTGCTTTTCAAGATTTACCGTGATCACGCTTTTGAAGAAATCACCAAACAGCATGGGCTGAATGGTCATAAAGCCAATCACAACGGAGGGAATCGCCAGCAAAACCAGCGGAACGGTCACAACCCAGGGCGACTCGTGAGGTTTGTGATGGTCATCATGTGCGCCATGATGATCATCATGATGTGCATCAGGGTTCTGGTCGTAACGCTCTTTGCCGTGGAAGACCAGAAAATACAAACGGAACGAATAAAACGCGGTGATGAACACGCCAGCCAGCACGGCAAAGTAGGCAAAGCCAGCGCCTGCCAGTGTGCTTTCATGAACCGCCTCGATGATGCTGTCTTTGGAGTAAAAGCCAGACATCAAAGGGGTACCAATCAAGGCCAGCGAACCCAGTAAAAACGTGATCCAAGTGATTGGCATGTACTTGCGCACATTGCCCATCCAGCGAATGTCCTGGTTGTGGTGCATTCCCATGATGACCGAGCCGGCCGCCAAAAACAACAGCGCCTTGAAGAACGCATGGGTCATCAAATGAAACACAGCCACTGAATAGGCCGATGCACCCAAAGCGACAGTCATGTAGCCAAGCTGAGACAGCGTTGAATAAGCCACGACCCGTTTGATGTCGTTCTGAATGATCCCCAAAAAGCCCATGAACAGTGCAGTGATGCCGCCAATGACCATGATGAAACTCAGGGCAGTGTCACTGAGCTCAAACAAGGGCGACATGCGCGCCACCATAAAGATACCCGCCGTGACCATGGTGGCGGCGTGAATCAAAGCAGAGATGGGTGTCGGGCCTTCCATCGAATCGGGCAACCACACATGAAGCGGAAACTGGGCGGACTTGCCCATCGCACCGATGAACAGGCAAATGCAGATGACAGTGATCAGCATCCAGCTTGTGCCAGGCAGCGTCAGTTTGGCCAGCTCATCGCCTTTGGCAAATGCTTCGCCGTAGTTCAATGTGCCTGCATAGGCGGCAATCAGGCCAATACCCAAGATAAACCCAAAGTCACCCACACGGTTGACCAAAAACGCCTTCATGTTGGCATGGGTGGCGCTAGGCTTGTTGTAATAAAAACCAATCAGCAGATAAGAAACCAGACCCACGGCCTCCCAGCCAAAAAAGAGCTGGAGCATGTTGTTGCTCATCACCAGCATCAGCATGGCAAAAGTGAACAGCGAGATATAGCCAAAAAAGCGGTTGTATCCCTCGTCTTCTTCCATGTAGCCGATGGTGTAGATGTGAACCATCAGAGAGACGAATGTCACAACACACATCATCATGGCCGACAAGCCATCAATCAGAAAACCAACTTCCATTTTCAGGCCGCCCACCACCATCCAGGTGTAGAGCGTTTCATTAAAGCGTGCGCCGTCCATGGCAACACTTTTAAGCGTCATTGCCGACAAAATGAAGGCCAGCAATACACCCAGAATCGTCAGTGTGTGCGACAGGCGACGGCCAATCCAATTACCACCGAAGACCGTACCAAACACGCCCGCCAGCACCGCACCCGCCAATGGCAAAAGCGGAACTGCCAGCAGGGTTGAAACAGAAAGGGTTTGACTCATTTTCTAATTAACCCTTGAGCGTGTTGAGTTCATCAACGTTAATACTGGATTTATTACGGAACAACAACACAAGAATGGCCAAACCGATAGCAGATTCAGCGGCAGCAACTGTCAGAATGAAAAACACAAATATCTGACCCGCCATGTCGTTCAGGTAATACGAGAAGGCGACAAAATTCATGTTGACCGCCAGCAGCATCAGCTCAATGGCCATGAGCAAAATGATCAAATTTTTGCGGTTTAGAAAAATACCGATCACCGACAAGGCAAACAGCATGGCGCCCAAAGAGAGAAAATGTCCGAGTGTGAGTGTCATGACTTTTTCTCCTCGACGACTGGAGCGGTGACTTCCGGCATGACAGACTTCATTTTGACCAATGACACGCGGTCAGCGCGTTTGACCCTGACTTGTTCCGACGGATTTTGTGATTTGGAATCCTTGCGCTCACGCAACGTCAGCGCGATGGCGGCAATGATGGCAACCAGCAAAATGACAGCGGCAATCTCCAGCGGGTAAATATATTCGGAATACAGCAACTTGCCGAGTTCTTTGGTGTTCGACACCTGTGCAGCACCGGCTTGAGCAACCGCGCTGGCCGCCTTGGGCGGTTCGCGAAAGCCGCCCATCAGCACATATGACATTTGAAGCGCGATGATGGCACCCACTGTGCCGGCCAGCGGGAAATGCTTCCAGAAACCTTGGCGCATGCTGTCAATGTTGATGTCCAGCATCATCACCACAAACAAAAACAGAACCATCACAGCACCGACATAAACCAGTACCAAGGTAATGGCCAGAAATTCAGCTTTCAGCAAAATCCAGATCGCAGCAGCCTGAAAAAAAGCCAACACTAGATATAGCGCGGCATGCACAGGATTGCGTGCAGTGATCACCTTGAATGCAGCAAACAGCATCAAAGCCGCAAAGACATAGAAAAGACCTGTTTTAGCGTCCATGTTGTTTTTGATTCTTTCTGGATTGTGTGGCTATGGCAACGGTTCAGCGAAACTTGGCATCCGCTGCGCGGCTGGCAGCGATTTCGGTTTCATAGCGGTCACCCACGGCCAGCAACATGTCTTTGGTGAAATACAGGTCGCCGCGTTTCTCACCGTGGTATTCAAAAATATGGGTTTCAACAATTGAATCAACCGGGCAACTTTCTTCACAAAATCCGCAAAAGATGCACTTGGTCAAATCAATGTCGTAGCGCGAGGTACGGCGACTGCCGTCGTCGCGAACATCCGACTCGATGGTAATGGCCATGGCAGGGCAAACCGCCTCACAAAGTTTGCAGGCAATGCAGCGCTCTTCGCCATTTTCGTAGCGGCGAAGGGCGTGCAGGCCGCGAAAACGAGGGCTTTGTGGTGTTTTTTCTTCCGGGAACTGAACCGTAATCTTGCGCTTGAACATGTACTTGCCGGTCAGAGCCATGCCCTTGAACAACTCAGTCAGCATGAAGCTCGACGCGAAATCTTTAATGGAGGCAACGGTGCTCATGTCATTTCCAAATGTTGTACGAGGTCTGCATCCAGCCGCCGACAACGACCAGCCAAACGAGAGTGACAGGAATAAAAATCTTCCAGCCCAAACGCATGATCTGGTCATAGCGAAAGCGCGGGAAAGTCGCACGCACCCACAAGAAGGTGGTCACAACCATGAATGTTTTCAGACCTAACCAAATCCAGCCGGGTATCCAGTTGAAGAGCGCACTGTCAATCGGCGGCAACCAGCCTCCGAGGAACAGCAAAACAGCCAGGATAGCGACCAGCCACATGTTGGCGTATTCGGCCAAAAAGAACATGGCAAATGACATGCCGGAATACTCAACCATGTGACCTGCAACAATTTCGGACTCGCCCTCCACCACGTCAAAAGGATGGCGATTGGTCTCGGCCAGACTGGAGATGAAATACACGACAAAAATCGGCAGCAGCGGCAACCAGTTCCAGGACAGGAAATTCAAACCGTTATCGGCGCCCATGCCTTTGGCTTGCCCCATCACGATATCGGTCATGTTCAGACTGCCCGACACCATGAGCACCACCACCAGGCAAAAACCCATGGCGATTTCATAGCTGACCATTTGTGCCGAGGCACGCATGGCACCTAAAAATGCATACTTGGAATTGGATGCCCAGCCAGCAATGATGACGCCATAAACTTCAAGTGACGTGATTGCCATCAAAAACAGCAAGCCTGCATTGATATTGGCAAGCGCAACATCTGGCCCAAACGGAATCACCGCCCAAGCAGCCAATGCCGGCATGATCGTCATGATGGGGCCGAGAACAAACAAGCCCTTGCTCGCAGCGGTCGGGATGATGATTTCCTTGGTCAGCAGCTTGAGCGCATCGGCAATCGGCTGCAGCAAGCCAAACGGACCTACGCGATTAGGGCCAAGACGGATTTGCGTGAAACCAATCGCTTTGCGCTCCCATAGCGTCAGGTAGGCAACGCAACCCATCAGCGGCAACAGAACACAAACGATTTTGATCAACGTCCAGATGACAGGCCAAACAGCACCCGGCCAGATACCGCCTGCCAAGCCTTGGCCAAACGCGTGGATCGTATCAATCATGCGGCTACCTCTTCGGCAATGAACTGAACCCGCACTTGCGAGCGCGCATCGGCCGTCAACTGCAACGAAGTGGCGCGTCTGACCAGACTGTCGAGCTGGTAGATGGTCGCCACGACCGGGGCGGCTTGGTGCGTATTGGTTAACTGAATGCCGTCATCAGACGCATTGTTCAGATCTGCCGCACTGACATGGCCATCAGAGATGCCCTTGACTTTACCGAGCACGTCCTGGGAAGACTCGAAATCAAAATCCGGAAGGCCGAGCAAATTGGCAAGAACGCGCAGTACTTTCCATGCCGGGCGGGCATCACCCAAAGGCTTGACAACAGCATGAAAGCTCTGCACACGACCTTCGGCGTTAACAAAGGTACCGGGCGTTTCAGTGAAGGGCGCAATCGGCAGCAGTACATCACTGAAGCTCATGTTCGCCTTGAACGGACTGAGCGTGACGACCATTTGCGCAGCGTTCAGTGCTGCCATGGCTTTTGCACCGGGTGCTGAATCAAACTCAGGCTCAGTGTTCAGCAAGACAACCGCTTTGAGTTGTCCATCCAGCATTTGACCAGCGTTCAAACCGTTGCCTCGCGGCATAGCACCAGCAAGCTGCGCGCCAACTGTGTTGGCTGCTTCCGTCAGGTAACCAACGCTTGCGCCTGTTTGAACACCAATCCAATTGGCAAGCGCCAATAAGCTTGATGCGTTGGGGTCGTGTGCAGCAGCATTTCCGAGCAAGATGGCTTTGCGCTCGCCACCGATCAATGATTTAGCGATTGATTTGGATGCATCATTAGGACTACCCGTAGCCGGGGCAGCAACACCTTTTTCCAGAGCGATGGCCGATGCAATATCTGCCAGCGACTGAGCCCACGTACCGTGGTCACCCATCAAGGTATTGGCAATTGGCATCGCCCAAGCGTCCGGATTATTGAGTTCAACTGTTGAGTTGACAGCATTGACCACGCAACCTTTGCGAGCGGCTTGCCGAATACGCTGCGCAAACAGCGGATGATCCTTGCGAAGATTAGAACCAACGATCAAAACGCGTTGCAGCTCAGAAAGTGATGCAATTGATGTACCCAACCAGCGCACACCAGAGCCCTTGGCAAACTCTGCATTGCGCATGCGGTAATCAATGTTGTCGCTGCCCATACCTCGCATGAAAGTCGAGGCCAAGTACAACTCCTCAAGGGTGCTGTGCGGGCTGGCCAGCATGCCAATGCTGTCAGCACCGTGGTCAGCCTTGATCTGTTTCAGGCCGTTGGCAACATATTCAAGCGCGGTTTGCCAATCAACTGTTTTCCATTCACCGCCCTGTTTAATCATCGGACTGGTCAATCGGTCGCTGCTGCTCAGCCCTTCATAAGAAAAACGGTCGCGGTCGGCAATCCAGCACTCGTTGACATCTTCATTCTCCAGCGGCACGACCCGCATGACCTTGTTGGCCTTGACCTGAACAATCAGGTTCGCGCCGGTTGAGTCATGCGGGCTAATGGACTTGCGGCGCGACAGCTCCCAGGTGCGTGCACTGTAGCGAAAAGGCTTGCTGGTCAATGCGCCGACTGGGCAAATGTCGATCATGTTGCCCGAGAGTTCTGAGTCCACCGACATGCCGACAAAGGTTTCAATTTCTGCATGTTCGCCGCGGTGCGACATGCCCAATTCCATCACGCCAGCGACTTCCTGGCCAAAACGCACGCAACGGGTGCAGTGAATGCAACGGCTCATCTCTTGCATCGACACCAGCGGACCCACGTCTTTGTAAGTGACCGTGCGTTTTTCTTCTTCGTAGCGCGAACCGCTTCCGCCATAGCCAACAGCCAAATCCTGTAACTGGCACTCGCCACCCTGGTCGCAAATCGGGCAGTCAAGTGGGTGATTGATCAGCAAAAATTCCATCACCCCTTTTTGCGCCTTGATGGCTTTGTCGTTCTTGGTGTGAACGACCATGCCTTGCGACACAGGTGTCGCGCAAGCAGGCATCGGTTTGGGGGCTTTTTCCACATCCACCAGGCACATGCGGCAGTTGGCAGCTATCGACAACTTCTTGTGATAACAAAAATGCGGAATATAGGTACCGGCTTTTTCGGCCGCATGCATGATCGTGCTGCCTTCGAGCACATCAACTTTTTGGCCGTCCAGTTGGATTTCTATCATGCTGCGACGCGCTCCACGCTTTTACCTTCAGATGCAGAAAAAATCATCGCTTCAAACTCATGGCGGAAATGCTTGATCATGGCCCGCACAGGCATGGCTGCAGCATCCCCCAATGCGCAAATGGTGCGACCTTGAATGTTGTCAGCGACCGAATTCAGCAAGTCCAAGTCGGTTGGCTTGCCCTTGCCGGTGTGAATCCGGTCCACCATCCGCCAGAGCCAGCCTGTGCCTTCTCGGCATGGCGTGCATTGGCCGCAGGACTCGTGCATGTAAAAGTACGACAGGCGTTTGAGTGACTCAACCATGCAGCGGGTGTCGTCCATCACGATGACCGCACCTGAGCCTAGCATGGAGCCTGCCTTGGCAATCGAGTCATAGTCCATGGAGCATTCCATCATGATGGCTGCGGGTAAAACAGGCGCTGACGAACCACCAGGAATCACGGCTTTTAAAGTACGACCCTGAGCGGCACCTCGCACGCCGCCTGCCAATTCCAGCAGCCTGGCAAAGGGTGTACCCAACGGCACTTCATAGTTGCCAGGCCATTCCACATCACCCGAAACCGAATAAATTTTGGTACCGCCATTGTTCGGCTTGCCGCATTCCAGATAAGCCTGACCGCCGTTGCGAATCAACCATGGCACAGCTGCAAAGGTTTCGGTGTTGTTGATGGTCGTTGGCTTGCCGTACAAGCCAAAGCTGGCCGGAAACGGCGGTTTGAAGCGAGGCTGGCCTTTTTTGCCTTCGAGAGATTCGAGCAAGGCGGTTTCTTCACCGCAAATGTAAGCACCAAAACCGTGGGAGGCGTGCAATTGAAAGCTGAAATTGCTGCCCAGGATCTTGTCGCCTAAAAATCCTGCTGCGCGAGCCTCTTCAAGCGCTTCTTCAAAGCGCTGGTAAGTCGCAAAAATCTCGCCGTGAATATAGTTGTAGCCGACCGTGATGCCCATGGCGTAAGCAGCAATGGCCATGCCTTCAATCACACTGTGCGGGTTGTACTGCATGATGTCGCGGTCTTTGCAAGTGCCCGGCTCGCCTTCGTCAGAATTGCAAACCAGATACTTTTGGCCCGGAAACTGACGCGGCATGAAGCTCCACTTCAATCCCGTCGGGAAACCCGCACCGCCACGACCACGAAGGCCGCCCAGCTTGACATCAGCAATCACTTGGTCGGGCGTCATACCCACGCCTTCGCCCTGAGCGAGAATTTTGCGCAGAGCAGCGTAGCCGCCACGCGCTTCGTAATCCTTCAAACGCCAGTTGCTGCCATTCAGGTCCGCCATGATTTGCGGGTTGATGTGGCGGCCATGAAAGCTGCTCTGAACACCCGTCGCAGCAAACTGCGACAAGACTTTATTTGCTTCCGGACTGATTCCTGAGTTCACAGAAACTGTCATGATATTTTTGCCTCGACAGATTGCAGACCAGCAATCAGCTGGTCAAGTTTTTCGGTACTCATGAAACTGCACATTGTCAAATCGTTCACCAACATGACGGGAGAGTCAGCGCAAGCCCCCAAACATTCGGATTGTTGCAAAGTGAACAGACCGTCAGCGGTCGTTTCGCCCATCGAAATACCCAGCTTGTGCTCCAGGTGCTTGAGCGCCACCGCACCGTCACGCAACTGGCACGGCAGATTGGTACACACATTCAGCTTGTACTTGCCCACCGGGCGCTGGTTGTACATGTTGTAGAAGGTGGTGACTTCATGCACGGCAATGGGTGCCATGCCCAGATAGTCGGCCACCAGCTTCTCGCTGTCAGCACTGACATAACCCAGCTCCTCCTGGACAATCGTCAGGCAGGCCATCACGGCCGACTGCTTTTGGTCAGCCGGGTACTTGGCGACTTCGCGCGCGAATTTTGATTTGGCTTGTTCAGAAATCATTTATTCAACTACCTGGATTAGCGATCAATCTCACCAAAAACGATGTCCATCGTGCCGATGACGGCTACCGCGTCGGCAATCATGTGGCCGCGAGACATTTCGTCCATGGCAGCCAGGTGTGGAAACCCTGGCGGGCGGATTTTCAAGCGGTAGGGCTTGTTCGCACCATCGCTGACGATGTAGATGCCGAACTCGCCTTTCGGGTGTTCAACCGCTGCATAAGCTTCGCCTTCAGGCACATGAAAGCCTTCGGTAAAGAGCTTGAAGTGGTGAATCAGTTCTTCCATGTTGGATTTCATGGATTCGCGATCCGGTGCGGCCACCTTGTGGTTGCTGGTGATGACTGGGCCGGGGTTCACGCGCAGCCAGTCAATGCATTGCTTGATGATGCGGTTCGACTGGCGCATTTCTTCAACACGAACCAAGTAGCGGTCGTAACAGTCACCTGTTTTGCCGACAGGGATATCAAAGTCCATCTTGCCGTACACATCGTACGGCTGCTGTTTGCGCAAGTCCCAGGCAAAACCTGAGCCTCGCAGCATCGGGCCAGTAAAGCCAAGTGCCAGGGCTCGCTCCGGGGACACCACACCAACACCGACTGTGCGCTGCTTCCAGATGCGGTTGTCAGTCAAGAGTGTTTCGTACTCGTCGACGTACCCGGGAAACTTGTTGCAGAAATCTTCGATGAAGTCGAGCAACGAGCCTTGACGGTTTTCGTTCAACGCTTCAATCGCTTTGGCATTTTTGATCTTGCTAACTTTGTACTGCGGCATGCGGTCTGGTAAGTCACGGTACACGCCGCCTGGACGAAAGTACGCCGCATGCATGCGCGCACCAGACACAGCCTCGTACATGTCAAACAAACTCTCACGCTCGCGGAAGCAGTAAAGCAAAATATTCATCGCACCGCAATCAAACCCATGCGCGCCAAGCCACAGCAGATGGTTCAGCAGGCGAGTAATTTCGGCATACATCACGCGGATGTACTGCGCGCGTTCTGGCACATCCACACCAAGCAACTTTTCAATCGCCAGGCAATAGGCTTGCTCGTTGGACATCATCGAGACATAGTCGAGCCTGTCCATGTAAGGCAGAGACTGAATGTAGGTTTTGCTCTCCGCGAGCTTTTCGGTAGCGCGGTGCAGCAGGCCAATGTGTGGGTCAGCACGCTGGATGACCTCGCCGTCGAGCTCCAGCACCAAGCGCAGCACACCGTGGGCTGCTGGGTGCTGAGGACCAAAATTGAGGGTGTAGTTCTTGATCTCAGCCATGCTTGACACCGCCGTAATTCTCTTCGCGGATCACGCGCGGTGTGATTTCGCGCATCTCGATGGTGACGGGCTGGTAAATCACGCGCTTTTGCTCAGGGTCATAACGCATTTCAACGTTACCGGTGGTCGGGAAGTCCTTGCGGAAAGGATGGCCGATAAAGCCGTAGTCGGTCAGGATACGGCGCAGGTCGTTGTGACCTTCAAAAATGATACCGAACAAGTCGAATGCTTCGCGCTCAAACCAATTGGCTGCGTTCCAGACGTCGTTGACCGAATCAACCACTGGAAAATCATCGTCTGTGCAAAACACTTTCAGGCGAAGCCGCTGGTTAAGGCTGACGGACAACAAATGCGTTGCCACGCAGTAGCGCAAGCCGTCGTACTGACCATCTTTGTACGCTGAGTAATCGATGCCGCACAGGTCAATCAATTGCTCAAACATGCAGCCTTCAGAATCACGCAGCAGCTTTGCCGCAGCAAGATAATCTTTGGCAGCCACCACTGCCGTCACTTCACCGAACGCAGTGCTGATGCTTTTGAGTTTGTCGCCCAAGGCAAGTGCCACCGCATCGCTGATTTGCTGCGGATTGGCCGGGGCGAGCGATGTCAATGAAAACATCAGGCCCTCGCAATCGTGTTGGTACGGCGGATTTTCTGCTGCAACTGGATGATGCCGTAAATCAGCGCCTCAGCTGTTGGCGGGCAGCCGGGCACATACACATCGACCGGGACGATGCGGTCACAACCACGAACCACTGAATAACTGTAGTGGTAGTAGCCACCGCCATTGGCGCACGAACCCATCGACAGCACCCAGCGCGGCTCAGACATCTGGTCATAGACCTTGCGCAGCGCAGGACCCATTTTGTTGCACAGCGTTCCGGCCACAATCATCAAATCAGACTGGCGCGGACTTGGGCGAAACAGCATGCCGAAACGGTCCAGGTCGTAACGGGCAGCACCTGCGTGGATCATTTCAACCGCGCAGCAAGCCAAGCCGAATGTCATCGGCCAAAGCGATCCCGTTTTAGCCCAGTTGACCACCGAGTCGTAGCTCGTGGTCATGAAACCTTCGTTAAAAACACCTTCAAGTGACATACACAATACCTTAATGGCGAATATCAAGCCTTGATTGTCATTCCCAATCCAGAGCGCCTTTTTTCCACTCGTAGATAAACCCCACGACCAGAATCCCCAGAAACACCATGACTGACCAGAAACCAACCGCACCGATGTCCTTCAAGGCCACAGCCCAAGGAAAAAGGAAAGCGATTTCCAGGTCAAAGAGAATAAAAAGGATGGCCACCAGGTAGTAGCGCACATCAAACTTCATGCGGGCATCTTCAAAAGCCTCAAAGCCGCATTCGTAAGGAGAATTTTTTTCAGCATCGGGCCGCACGGGACCAAGCAGACGACCCAGAACCTGAGGCACCACACCAACACCAACACCAACCAGAATAAACAGAAGAACGGGAAGGTACTGGTCGAGGTTCATGATGCGAATAACTGGTGCGGTTGACGAATGAAGGCCAGTTTGCTGATGATTTGCTTGATACGCCTGAGGTCCAGAAGACCTCAAGCATTGATCTGGTGCGGACGGCGAGACTCGAACTCGCACACCTTTCGGCACTACCCCCTCAAGATAGCGTGTCTACCAATTTCACCACGTCCGCGGTTTTTAGTGTCTGAATGGCATGAGGAAACCGGATGGTTTTGGCTGTTCAGACAATCAAAGAGTTTACCCTGAAATTTTGCTTTCTCTAGGCAGAAAGCCTCTCAAAGCAAGCTTATTTCGTCGGAATTTGACCCACACCAGAGGCCGGGCGTGCAGGTCCTGAAGGTGCCGTTGCGCTGTTGTTGACCGGCACGCTTGTACCCGGTATTTGCGCGGCGCCCGTTGCCGCCGATGCTGTAGGCGCAGGCGCAACAGCAGCCGCGCCTTCCAGCACACTACTGCCAGTTGCGCGGGGCTGTGCATTGCCGAAGTAAGCCAGCGCCAGGGTACAGGCAAAAAACACAGCCGCCAAAACGCCTGTCGTACGCGACAAAAAGTTGGCACTGCCGCTGGCGCCAAACAAGCTGCCAGAGCCGCCGCCACTGCCAAAAGCCGCACCCATATCCGCACCTTTGCCGTGCTGCACAAGCACCAGCCCAATCATTACGATGGCCGTCAACATTTGCACGGCAAGGACGATGGTTAGTATCAAATTCATGTTTATTTACTCCTAATTTAGTAGCTGTATGTGCCCGTATTTATTGGGCTGAAGCGACAATTGATAAGAAATCTGGGGCTTTGAGCGATGCGCCGCCGATCAAGCCACCGTCAATGTCGGGTTGCGACAAAAGACTGGCTGCGTTGGCAGCATTCATGCTGCCGCCGTACAAAATTCTGACGCGAGCAGATTGGTCAGTAGCCGCCTTTAACTGGGTTCTCAAAACCGCATGCACCGCTTGCGCTTCTTGCGGTGACGCTGTTTTGCCGGTTCCAATAGCCCAAACGGGTTCATAAGCCACCACAATCTCACTGATGCAATGGCCGTTGGCATGAATCACGGCAGCCAACTGGCGCTTGACGACTTCTTCTGTACGCCCCGCTTCACGCTCGGCCAGGGTTTCACCCACGCAGACAATGGGGGTAACACCAGCAGCCAATGCGGCTTTGGTTTTGTCAGCCACCAGCGCATCCGTTTCATTGTGATACTGGCGTCGCTCTGAGTGACCGACGATGGCGTAACGCACGCCAAACTCTTTCAGCATGGCAGCACTGGTCTCACCCGTGAAAGCCCCTGAGGTTTGAGCCGACACATCCTGGGAGCCCAAATCGATTGCCGCGGGTTTCAGCGACTGAACTTGTGCGAAGTAAGGAGCCGGCACGCATACTGCCACGTCGCAGGCAGGTTGGATGCTTAAACCCTGGGCAAGAGCTGCCAGCAAGGCCTCATTGGCCGCAAGGTTGCCGTTCATCTTCCAGTTGCCAGCAATCAGTTTTTTCATACGGCATCCCAGGTTAGAACGATTTTGCCAATGTGCTGGTTAGACTCCATCAGCGTGTGCGCTTTGGCCGCATCAGCGGCGGCAAACATACTGTGAATCACTGGCTTGATGGCGCCACTTTCCAGTAACGGCCAGACTTTTTCTTTAAGAGTTCTGGCAATCGCTGTTTTAAATTCAAGCGAACGAGGGCGCAGGGTTGACCCCGTGATCGTCAAACGCTTGCGCAGCACCAACCCGGCATTGAACTCGGCCTTGATACCGCCCTGCACTGCGATGATGACCAGTCGGCCGTCTTCTGCCATGCATTCGACTTCACGCGCGACATAACTACCCGCAACCATGTCCAAAATGACATTCACGCCTTTGCCATTGGTCAGCATTTTGACTGCTTCGGCAAAGTCCGCAGTTTTGTAATTGATGGCATGGTCAGCACCCAATGCAAGGCAAGCGGTACACTTTTCATCACTGCCTGCCGTCACGATTACCGTCGCACCCATGGCTTTTGCGATTTGAATAGCCGTCACGCCAATGCCACTGGAGCCACCCTGAATCAAAAGGGTTTCGCCTTTGGCCAGATAGGCGCGCTCAAACACGTTGCTCCAAACCGTAAAAAATGTTTCGGGCAACGATGCGGCTTCAATATCTGTCAATCCGGCAGGCACCGGCAGGCATTGCCCAACAGGCGCCACGCACAGCTCGGCATATCCGCCACCTGCGACCAGCGCGCAAACACGGTCGCCAACTTTGAAACCGCCAGCAGCCATAGCCTCAGAATCACCTGAGGTAATCACGCCCGCCACCTCAAGTCCTGGAATATCCGAAGCACCAGGCGGCACGGGATAATTGCCAGTCCGCTGCAGCACATCAGGCCGATTGATGCCAGATACGCTGACACGGATCAACAGCTCGCCCACGCCAGGCACAGGCGCGGGGCGTTCGGCCAATCGCAGAACCTCGGGTGCGCCAAAAGTGCTTATTTCGACAGTTTTCATGCTTTTTCAGGATTGTCCTATGCCGCCAGCCCAGTTAAAACAGGCGCAAGCAGCTATTAAAACAATAGCGATTTGATTAGCCGCGATCCTGATCCTGCGCCGGACGATCCAGCAGCGCTTTCATCGACAGCTTGACGCGCCCTTTTTCGTCGGTCTCCATCACCTTGACTTTGACGATCTGGCCTTCTTTCAGGTAGTCCTGCACGCGCTCGACACGCTCATGCGCGATCTGGCTGATGTGCAGCAAACCGTCTTTGCCTGGCAGCAAGTTGATGAGTGCGCCGAAGTCCAAAATCTTGGTGACCGGGCCTTCGTAGACTTTGCCAATTTCAACTTCAGCGGTGATCTCGGCGATGCGGCGCTTGGCCTCGTCTGCCTTGGCGCTGTCGTTTGACGCGATGGTGATGGTGCCATCTTCTTCGATGTTGATCTGCGTGCCAGTTTCTTCGGTCAGCGCGCGAATCACTGCGCCGCCCTTGCCAATCACGTCACGGATTTTCTCGGGGTTGATCTTCATCACGTACAGACGCGGCGCAAAGTCAGATACTTCGGTTTTTGCAGCGCCCATGGCTTCTTGCATCTTGCCCAAAATGTGCATGCGGGCTTCTTTGGCCTGGGCCAAAGCGACCTGCATGATTTCTTTGGTAATACCCTGGATTTTGATGTCCATTTGCAGTGCGGTGATGCCGAAGGTGGTACCCGCAACTTTGAAGTCCATGTCACCCAAATGATCTTCGTCACCCAGGATGTCGGTCAACACCGCAAAGCGGTTGTCGTCTTTGATCAAACCCATGGCGATACCGGCCACGTGGGCTTTCATTGGCACGCCAGCGTCCATCAGGCTCAGGCAGCCGCCGCAGACCGAAGCCATGGACGATGAACCGTTGGACTCGGTGATCTCAGACACCACACGCATGGTGTATGGGAATTCTTCTTTGCTTGGCAGGACGGCAATCAGCGCGCGCTTGGCCAGACGGCCGTGGCCAATCTCACGGCGCTTAGGTGAACCGACACGGCCCGTTTCGCCAGTGGCGAACGGAGGCATGTTGTAGTGCAGCATGAAGCGGTCTTCATAGTCGCCGCTCAAAGCGTCAATGCGCTGCGCATCACGCTCGGTACCCAAGGTTGTTACCACCAGCGCCTGGGTTTCACCGCGTGTGAACAGGGCTGAGCCGTGGGTGCGGGGCAAAACACTGTTGCGAATTTCAATCGCACGAACGGTGCGGGTGTCACGGCCATCGATACGCGGCTCGCCTGCCAGGATCTGGCTGCGAACAATTTTCGCTTCGATGTCAAACAGCATGCCTTCAACAGCCACATGGTCAAACGCAACACCATCGGCCTTCAGAGCGGCCATGACTTCATTGGTCACATCACGGCAAGCGTGGGTGCGGGCTTGCTTGGCACGGATTTGGTAGGCAGCTTGCAGTTTGGCCTGGGCTAGTTCGCCAACCTTGGCAATCAGCGGCTCGTCTTTGGCCGGTGCTTTCCAGTCCCAGACTGGTTTGCCAGCGTCACGCACCAGGTCGTGAATCGCGTTAATGGCGATATTGCCTTGCTCGTGGCCATAAACGATGGCTGCCAGCATCAGCTCTTCTGACAACTGGCTGGCTTCCGACTCCACCATCAGCACGGCAGCTTCGGTACCGGCTACCACCAAGTCCATTTTGGATTCTTTGAGCTGGGTTTTTCCTGGATTCAGCACGTACTGGCCGTCAATGTAGGCCACGCGGGCCGCGCCGATGGGGCCGTTGAACGGAATTCCAGAGATAGCCAATGCTGCGCTAGAGGCTATCAACGCAGGAATGTCGCCTTCAACTTCAGGGTTCAGCGACAGCACGTGGATGACCACTTGCACTTCGTTGAAGAAACCTTCTGGGAACAGCGGACGAATCGGGCGGTCAATCAGGCGTGATGTCAGGGTTTCAAACTCGCTGGGCCGGCCTTCACGCTTGAAAAAGCTGCCAGGAATGCGGCCAGCGGCGTAGGATTTCTCCAGGTAGTCAACCGTCAGCGGGAAGAAGTCCTGGCCGGGCTTGGCGTCTTTTTTAGCGACAACAGTGGCCAGCACCACGGTGCCGTCCATGTCCAGCTTGACAGCGCCACCTGATTGGCGGGCGATTTCACCGGTTTCCATCGTGACCGTGTGCTGGCCCCACTGAAAGGTTTTGGTAACTTTGTTAAAAATGCTCATGTTTTTCTCCATCAGTTTTAAGCACTTAAGCCAGTGCTAAAGGCCCGGAGTGAAAGCTGTCTGGGCACAATGCCATTCCAGAAAATGCCTGTTTTTAAACAGCGGATTTTGTGGAATGACACAGCTCGTACCTGTTTCGCCGTCTTTCCGAATGTTTTAAAGTAAAAAACGCCTGAGCTAGGTGACTAACTCAGGCGTTTTCAATAGGTTTATCGCTTACTTGCGCAGGCCAAGTTTGGCGATCAGTGCGGTGTAGCGGCCAGCGTCTTTGGACTTCAGGTAGTCCAGCAGCTTGCGGCGGCGGCTGACCATGCGCAGCAAACCACGGCGACCGTGGTGGTCTTTGGCGTTAGCCTTGAAATGGGGAGTAAGTTCATTGATGCGGCCTGTCAGCAGGGCCACCTGAACTTCTGGACTGCCCGTGTCGCCAGCGGCACGTGCGTTGGACTGAACGATTTCAGCCTTGATTGATTTTGCAATCATTGTTCTGCTTTCCTGCGCTTGAGCGCAACTTGCGAGCGATGAAGTTTTCTCACCATGAGATTTAACCGTCTGTCGTCGTGTATCGCCGGGTAAAACCCAGCGAAGCCTATGATTATAGCCAGCTTTTTAGCCGCTCAACACCCTGCACCAGGCGATCCAGGTCCTGGCTGGCAAAGCACCAGCGCAACCAGCCCTGGGACTCTGCGTTTGGGTTGACCATGAAAGCGTTGCCAGGTGCCAGTCCCAAGCCAGCTTCTTGCACCAGTCGCTTGGCAACTTGAAGGGAATCGCCGTATTTAGCCTGGTCTTGCAGCCTGAAGAAGGCATACATGCCACCTTTGGCAGGCGCTACCTGCACACCAGGCAGACCCTGTAGCAAAGGAATCAAAGTGTTCCGACAAGATTTCAGGTGCGCCACCACACGCGGCGTCACATCCAGCGTGCGTTCAATCGCGACCAAACCAGCCCGCTGAATAAACACCGGTGTGCAGGACGTGTTGAACTCGATCAGCTTGCCCATTTGCGCCGTCATCGCAGGCGGCATGACCAGCCAGCCCAGCCGCCAGCCGGTCATCAAAAAGCTTTTGGAAAAGCTGTTGACTACAACCAGTCGGTCATCAGGCTGGGCAATATCCAGAAAGCTGGGGGCGCAGCCGTTGCTTGTCGCCTCAAAGTAAAGCCTTTCATACACCTCGTCGGCCAAAATCCATGTCCCGGTTTGTCGGCAATGTGTCAGGATGGTTTCCTGTTCAGCCCGCGACAGCGTCCAGCCTGTCGGGTTGTTGGGTGCGTTCAACGTCAAAAGCTTGGTTTTTGGCGTGACAGCCGCCAGCAGTTCTGCCATGTCCAGTTGCCATTGCCCAGCCACAGGTTTGAGGCTGACGGACTTGACCACTGCGCCCATGATGGCAGGCTGCCCTGTCAGATTCGGCCATACCGGCGTGACCACCACGACCTCATCGCCACTGTCCACCAGCGCCTGGACAGCCAGCATCAGCGCATTCACGCCGCCAGACGTGACAGCGATCCGGTCTGCTCCTATTTTTGAAGCGCCTTGCACCCGTATTGATTGGGTGTAACCAGAAATTGCCTCCCTCAGTTCGGGAAGCCCCAGATTTTGCGCATAAAAAGTCTCGCCCTGCTGAACAGACGCAACTGCCGCGTCGCGAATGAACTGGGGCGTTGCCTCGTCGCTTTCCCCAAACCAGAACTTCAGCACATCGCTGCGTCCCATGCCCACATTGGCAACCTGGCGGATCATGGACTCCTCAAGATTCAAAACAGCTTGGCGCATGACAATCTCCTAAGGCCGAACCATCTTGCAAGTCGTCGCCATTGCCGCCTTGTCTCTGGCAATAGTTTTAATCACGCGAAAGCCAAAGCCCGAACCTTCGACATCAAACTTCACCCCGGCGTCTCCCAGCCTGCCCATTTGTGCGACGAGCAGCGGCTGCTGAAACTGGTGATCGCTGGCACGCATCATGCCCGTTTGCCCCGCCATCGTGACCACGGCTTTTTCCAGCTGTGCAGCCACTGCGCCCGCCTCAATCGAGGCGGCTTTTTCAATGCTCTGGGCCAGCGCCTCAATCACCATCTGCATCCGCATGTGAACGTAATCGTCTTTGGGGGCCGGAAAGCGCTGTCGAAACGACTGGTAAAACGCTTCTGACGGCGCACCCGCTGCATTGGGAAACCACTCCGCCACTGCAATGACTTTGCCCACACCCGCCTCACCCATGGCAGCTGGCGCCCCCAGCGCATTGCCGTAAAAAGTGTAAAACTTGCCTTCAAAACCCACGTCTTTGGCGGCCTTGATCAGCAGCGTCAAATCATTGCCCCAGTTGCCTGTCAGCACCGCTTGCGCACCGCTGGCCTTGATTTTCGTGGCGTAAGGGATGAAGTCCTTGACGCGGCCCAGCGGGTGCAGTTCATCACCCACAATTTGCACATCAGGCCGCAGCATGGTGATTTGCCGGCGCGCCTCCTTCAGCACCGACTGGCCGAAGCTGTAATCCTGGCCAATCAGATAAATGCTTTGGGTGGCTTTGTCGCCCACAAAAACATCCATCAGCGCCGTCATGCGCATGTCGGCATGTGCGTCAAACCTGAAGTGCCAATAACTGCATTTTTCATTCGTCAGTGTCGGGTCAACCGCCGAGTAATTCAAAAAAACCACCCGCTTGCCCGGTTCGCGTTCGTTGTGCTTGTTGATCGCGTCAATCAGCACGCCCGCAACAGCTGACGAATTGCCCTGCGCAATGACTGTCACACCGTCATCTATCGCGGCGCGCAGGGCACTCAGGGCCTCCTCGTTTTGGCCTTTGCTGTCGTAGCGTTCAATGAGCAATGGCCGCGCACCACCCGGCAGCTTCACGCCGCCACGTGCGTTGACGCGCTCTGTGGCCCAGACCAGGTTGCGAAAGACCGCTTCCCCTGTGTTGGAAAAAGAGCCAGACATGCTTTCTATCAGTGCTACTTTGATGGGCGCGGGCTGGGCAAGAGCAGAAAGCGAAAAGGCCAGGCCGAAAGCCAAGCATAAATTTTTGATGATTTTCACTGTTAGATTTACTATATTTTCAGGAGCTGCTTACGCCCGTTATTATTGGGCTAGAGCCGTATTTATTACTTATTCTGAGCTAATTCCGACTGATTTCAGCCAAACCCCAGCGCGGCGAAACGTCGAAAGTGTAGCTGCCCTGCAAGCTCTTGAGTCCGGCTTGCAGCCGCATACCGGCCGCCAGCGCAATCATGGCGCCGTTGTCAGTACACAAATGCAGCTCGGGGTAATGCACCCGAATACCGCGCTTGGCACAGGCCGCGTTCAGCTCGCGACGCAGCAAGGCGTTTGCCCCCACGCCACCAGCCACGACCAGTCGGTTCAGCCCGGTTTGCAACATGGCAGTCATTGACTTTTTGACGAGCACATCAACAATGGCCGCCTGGGTTGAAGCGGCCAAATCTGCCTTGCGTGCTTCAAGCGCATCGCCCAGCTTTTTGGCCTGCGTCATCACCGCTGTTTTCAGCCCCGCAAATGAAAAGTCAAGGTCGCCGCTGTGCAGCAGCGGACGCGGTAGTTTGAAAGCCGTGCTGTCTCCTTGCTCTGCCAGCTTGGTCAAATGCGGCCCGCCCGGGTAGGGCAGCCCCATCAGCTTGGCCGACTTGTCGAACGCTTCACCAGCGGCGTCGTCAATGCTTTCACCCAGCAACTCGTAGCTGCCCACGCGATCCACCCGCATCAATTGCGTGTGGCCGCCCGAAACCAGCAGTGCGACAAACGGAAACTCGGGTGGGTCAGCGCTTAAAAAGGGCGACAGCAAGTGCCCTTCCAGATGATGGACGCCCATAACAGGCTTGCCCAGCGCGGCAGCCATGGCACAGGCCACCCCGGCCCCTACCAGCAGCGCGCCCGCCAAACCGGGGCCGCGCGTGTAGGCCACCACATCAACGTCTTTCAACGTGCGCCCGGCTTCGGCCAGGACCTGTTGGGTCAAGGGTAAAACGCGGCGAATATGGTCGCGGCTGGCCAGCTCGGGCACCACCCCGCCATAGGCCTGGTGCATATCAATCTGGCTGAAAAGTGCGTGCGACAGCAGTCGCGGCACGCCATTGACCGAGCAATCTCCAGACGCATCGACCAGCGCCACGCCCGTTTCATCACAACTAGACTCAAAACCCAAAATAATCATGGGGGAAGTGTAAGGTTTGGCTCGGTTCTTGCACAAAATCTGGCATGACCCCGTCACAGACACTGCGCCTCGTTGTTATTGCACCCGATCTGGCTGAAGCAGATGCTGACGACGAGCACGGCCAGGAACTGGCCGAACGCTCACGACAGTTACGCATTGGTCTGCTGGAGAACAACTACAACCTCGTCGCCGTGCTGCCGGCTGACACCTTTCTGGCCGAACGTCTGGCGCAATTGCAGCCGGACATGATCATTGTGGATGCCGAAAGCGACGCGCGTGACAGCCTGGAACACGTGGTGATGGCCACTCGCGATGCGCGCCGCCCTATCGTGCTTTTTACCAACGACAGCGACACGACCCACGTCAAAGACGCGGTTGCCGCTGGCGTATCGGCCTATATCGTGGCGGGTTTGTCGCCCGACCGGATTCGCCCCATCCTGGACGTGGCGATGGCGCGGTTTCAGCACGAACAAGGCCTGCGACAAGAGCTCGCCCAGGCCAAAACAGAACTGCAGGACCGAAAAGTCATCGACCGCGCCAAGGGCCTGCTGATGCAGCGCCAGTCGTTGACCGAAGAAGCCGCGCTTGCAAAACTACGCAAAGCCGCGATGGACAAAGGCCTGCGCATGGGTGAGGTCGCGCAGCGCATGCTGGACGCAGCCGACTTGCTTGGCTAACTGCAACCAATAAAACCACTACAGCCTCAAGCCAGCGCCTCACAGGCTTGGTCAACGCCGTCCTACGCAGCTCTTGAGCTGCTCGCGATACAACCTTCAGGCAAGTATCCACAATTCCAAGAGGACATCCCGTGACACATCTCCTACAAATCCGCCGGCTACTGATGTCCGCACTCTCGGTGGGCCTGATAGCCACATTGGTGCCGCTGGCCAGCGCGCAGTCCAACTACCGGATTGCACCGCAAATCAACAACTTCACCATCAATGCTGAGCAGCCGCTTGACCCAGGCAGCGACATCAATTTCACACTTGAAGGAACGCCCCGTGCACAAGCCAGCGTTCGTATCAATGGCATCAACAAAAACATCAGCCTGCGTGAAGTCACCAGCGGTGTCTACCAGGGGGCCTACACCCTGAACCGACGCGACCGGCTGGGCAAGCAGCCCACGGCGCGCGCCACCCTGCGCCTGCGCGGCATTTCCACCCTTCGCAGTCAGGCTTTCGCGCCTTACACAGCCCCTGCGCCGCAGACAGGCTTGCCTGTGATTGAGCGGTTTGGCGTTACGCCAGTTGCCCGCATAGAGCCGGGTGCAGAGCTGCGCTTTGGCGCCACTGGCTCACCTGGTGGTCGCGCTCTGTTGTCGATTGAGGGTGTGGTGCAAGGCGTGGCCATGCCAGAAGTGCGACCCGGCCGATACGAAGGCGCATACACCATTCGGCGCAACGACAACTTCCCGGCTTCACTGAATATTTCGATGGCACTGGAAGCCAACGGGCAGGTGGTGCGCTCACGACTGAACCAGGCCCTGCTGGTGGACGCGCGTCCGCCAACCATCAAGAACATGTCGCCCAGAGCCAATGAAGTCGTTGGCGGCAACCCGGTCTCGGTGTCTGCCACCTTTGATGACTCGGGTGGTGTGGGTGTCGACCCCAAAACAGTCAAGCTGCTGATTGGTGGTCAAGACCAGACCCGCAACGCGGGCATCACTGCCCAATACCTGACTTGGCGAGGAGAGTTGGCAGCAGGCACCTACCCGGTAGAAGTCACGGCAGCTGATAACGCCGGCAACGCCGTGCGCCAGAACTGGACGTTTGTTGTCGCTGGCCCGCAAACGCCAGTTGCTGCAAGTGTGTTCCCTCTGGACATTACCAACCATGCCAATAATGCGCAAGTGCCAGCCGGCGTGATTGAAGTACGAGGCCGCACTGTCCCTGATGCAAAAGTGGATGTGCAGGTCCAAGCCATTGCAGCGCTGGCGGGAATCTTTGGCATCAACCAGCAAATCTTCAATCAATCCATACGTTCGGACGCCGCTGGCAACTTTGCCTTCAGTTTTCAGCCGCAGGTGCCGCTTCCGGGTGCGCGCTATGAAGCCACCATCACAGCCAGCCGCGGTGACCAGAGCCGGGAAGTGCGTCTGGTGCTGTTTCAGCAGCGTTAAGCCTGCAAATGGTGCGTTGCACAAATACGGTGCAACGATAAATTTTGGGTTCACTTCATCTTTTTTGCTATCAACAAACGAGCTGCTTGAACCCATTTTTATTGGGAAAAAGCCATGACTAATTAGTAAGCCAGGCTGTTTTCGCGCTTTTGACGCAACTTTCCAGAACTTGGCACAGCTCTTGCAGACGATTGAGCACAAGTTGGTAGCTTCAAAGGCGAAGCCACCGGCTTCATGAACAAAGGCGTTCGTACCCTGCCCCACCCAAAGTGGCGGCATGGGTCGAACGCCTTTTTTGTTTTTAACTTGCTCAGGAAATCTTCAATGACCGATCTGCTCAAACCCTCTTTGTCGCGCCGCAGCGTGTTGCAAGCCGCCGCCGTTGGCGCTGTTGGTATCAGCCCCGCCCTGCGCGCGGTGGCCTACGCCCAGGGCTCGGATGCGCCCGAGAAGAAAGAAGTCAAAATTGGCTTCATCCCGCTAACCGATTGTGCTTCTGTCGTGATGGCCTCAGTCCTGGGTATTGACAAAAAATACGGCGTCACCATCATCCCGACAAAAGAGGCCAGCTGGGCAGGTGTGCGTGACAAGCTGGTCAGCGGCGAGCTGGACTTTGCCCATTCGCTGTACGGCCTGATTTACGGTGTGCATGCAGGCACCGCAGGTCCGAAAAAAGACATGGCCGTACTGATGACGCTCAACAACAACGGTCAAGCAATATCGCAAAGTAAAAAACTAGCCGACAAAGGCGCGGTCGATGGCCCGTCACTGGCCAAGCTAATGAAAAACGAAAAGCGCGAGTACACCTTTGCACAAACCTTCCCCACTGGCACGCACGCCATGTGGCTGTACTACTGGATGGCGGCGAACGGCATCAACCCCCAGAAGGACGCCAAAGTCATCACCGTGCCGCCGCCGCAAATGGTGGCCAACATGCGCGTTGGCAACATGGATGGCTTTTGCGTCGGCGAGCCGTGGAACCACTGCGCCATCATTGACGGTATTGGCGTGACAGCCATCACCACCCAGGACATCTGGAAAGACCACCCTGAAAAGGTGCTGGGTACGACCGCCGAATTCGTCAAGAAGAACCCTAACACCGCGCGCGCCGTTACGGCTGCCATTCTGGAAGCCGGCAAATGGATTGACGCCAGTCTGAGCAACAAAAACAAAATGGCCGAAACCATTGCCGACAAGAGCTATGTCAACACCAGCGTTGACGCCATCAACCAGCGTATTTTGGGCCGCTACCAAAACGGAATGGGCAAGACCTGGGACGACCCGAACTTCATGAAGTTCTACGGCGACGGCGCTGTTAACTTCCCGTACCTGTCTGACGGCATGTGGTTCTTGACCCAGCACAAGCGCTGGGGCTTGATGAAGGAGCATGTGGACTATCTGGCCATGGCCAAGCAAATCAACCAGATTGACATTTACAAGCAAGCGGCCACCGCTGCCAAAGTCAGCATACCCAAAGACGTGATGCGCAGCAGCAAGATGCTCGATGGGGTGGTATGGGACGGTAAAGACCCTGCCAAATACGCTGACAGTTTCAAAATCAAAGCCTGATTTCAACCAAACCTGGGAGCACGCCATGGTCGCTGCTGTTTTTCATGAGGTCAACAACACCAGTGGCTCCTTGGTTGCTACTGATTCCGGAGCTGCTCGCGCTAAAAAACAGGGGGCTAGCGCCTTGAACGATATGCAAAACATCGAAAAAACAGGCTCGGGCACGGTAGTCAAGCCGCAACGCGACCTGTCATTCCTCTGGCTGGGTGTGATGCCGCCGGTCTTGAGCTTTGGCTTGCTGGTCTTGCTGTGGATGGCGATATCCATCACCAGCAAAGGCAGCATTCCATCACCGAGCGCCACCTTCACCCAGGCGGTGACGATCTTCAGCGACCCGTTTTACAGCAAAGGCCCGAACGACCAAGGCATCGGCTGGAACATTTACTCGTCTCTGAAGCGTGTGGCACTCGGCTTTGGCTTGGCCGCTGTTGTCGGCATTCCGGTCGGCTTCATGATTGGGCGCTTCAAGTTTTTGAGCAGCATGTTCAACCCGCTGATCAGCTTGCTGCGTCCGGTGTCGCCGCTGGCCTGGTTGCCGATTGGCTTGCTGGTGTTCAAGGGTGCGAATCCTGCGGCTATCTGGACGATTTTTATCTGCTCCATCTGGCCGATGATCATCAACACCGCCGTGGGCGTGCAGCGCGTACCGCAAGACTACATGAACGTCGCCCGGGTGCTGAACCTGTCTGAATGGAAGATTTTCACCAAGATTTTGTTCCCCGCTGTGCTGCCCTACATGCTGACGGGTGTGCGACTGGCAGTCGGTACCGCCTGGCTGGTGATTGTGGCGGCTGAAATGCTGACGGGCGGCGTAGGCATTGGCTTTTGGGTCTGGGACGAGTGGAACAACCTGAACGTCAAGAACATCATCATCGCGATTTTCGTGATCGGGATCGTAGGTTTGATTCTGGAGTTTGCACTGATCAAAATCGCTACGACGTTTACTTTTGAAGAGGTGAAATCATGAGCGACTCCCTGACCACCAAATACATCGAAATTCAGAACGTCGAGCAAACCTTTAAAACCCAAAAAGGCCCGTTTTGCGCCCTGAAAAACGTCAGTCTTACCGTTGCCAAAGGCGAGTTTGTGGCACTGATTGGTCACTCGGGTTGCGGCAAGTCCACCTTGCTTAACCTGATTGCAGGGCTGACCACGCCGACCCAAGGCAGCCTGATTTGCGCCAACCGTGAAATCGCTGGCCCCGGACCAGAGCGCTCGGTAGTGTTTCAAAACCACTCGTTACTGCCCTGGCTGACGTGTTTTGAAAACGTGTACCTGGCAGTCGAGCGCGTCTTCAGCGCCACAGAGAGCAAAGCACAGCTCAAGGCGCGCACCGATGCGGTGCTGGCAATGGTCGGCTTGAGCGCAGCCGCCCAGAAGCGTCCGGGTGAAATTTCAGGCGGCATGAAGCAGCGCGTGGGTATTGCCCGCGCCCTGTCGATGGAGCCAAAGGTGCTTTTGCTGGACGAGCCCTTTGGTGCACTGGATGCATTGACCCGCGCCAAGCTGCAGGACGAACTGCTGGCCATCGTGCACAAAACCCAAAGCACGGTGGTCATGGTCACGCACGATGTCGATGAAGCCGTGCTTTTAAGCGACCGCATCGTGATGATGACCAACGGGCCTAGCGCCACAATTGGCGAAGTGCTGGCGATCGACCTGCCCCGCCCCAGAAGCCGGGTTGAGCTGGCTGAAAGCACTCAGTATCTAGGCTACCGCAAGGCGGTGATTGACTTTTTGTACACCCGCCAGGCGCATGTGGAAAAGTTGACCGCCTGATCTTTGACCCAGAAAAAGGCCCGCTGCGTGCGGGGTTTTTTCTGTGTGCCGCTGGCTGCGTGGGACAGGTCAAAATAGCCCCATGGCGATTCCCGCATCTTTTATTCAAGAGCTTTTGGCGCGTGCCGACGTGGTCGACATCGTCGGCCGCTACGTACAGCTGAAAAAAGGCGGCGCCAACTTCATGGGGCTGTGTCCTTTTCATGGCGAAAAGTCACCCTCTTTCAGCGTCAGCCCGGCCAAGCAGTTCTACCATTGCTTTGGCTGCGGCAAAAACGGCAACGCCATCAGCTTTTTGATGGACCACGGCGGCATGACGTTCATTGAGGCCGTCAAAGACCTGGCTCAGCAGTACGGCCTGCAAGTGCCTGAAGACGATGTGTCCCCGCAAGACCGGGCCAAAGCCGCACAAATGCGCGAACAACAGGCCACACTGACCAGCGTGCTTGAAAAGGCCGGCATGGCCTACATCAAGGCGCTGCGCAACTCGCCCAAGGCGATTGACTACTTCAAGGGGCGCGGCCTGTCGGGCGAAATCGCCAAAACCTTTGGCCTGGGCTATGCGCCAGAAGGCTGGCGCAGCCTGGCCAGCGTCTTTCCTGACTACAGCGACCCGCTGCTGGTGGAAAGCGGTTTGGTCATCACGGGTGAGCCTAACGAAGAAAATGCTGCTGGTGAGGCCAAACGGTATGACCGTTTTCGCGACCGCGTGATGTTCCCCATCCGCAACGTCAAGGGCGAATGCATTGGCTTTGGTGGGCGGGTGCTGTCTGACGAAAAGCCCAAGTATTTGAATTCACCCGAAACACCCGTTTTTAGCAAAGGGCGCGAACTATACGGCCTGTTTGAAGCACGCACCGCTTTGCGCGAGCACGGCTACGCACTGGTGACCGAAGGTTACATGGACGTGGTGGCGCTGGCGCAAATGGGCTTTGCCAACGCCGTGGCGACGCTGGGCACGGCCTGCACCGCAGAGCATGTGCAAAAGCTGTTTCGCTTTACCGAATCGGTCGTGTTCAGCTTTGACGGTGACGGCGCAGGTCGCCGCGCGGCGCGTAAAGCGCTCGATGCTGCCCTGCCCTTTGCGACTGATGTGCGTACCGTCAAGTTTTTATTTCTGCCCGCCGAGCATGACCCCGACAGCTACATCCGCCAGCACGGCAAAGACGGCTTTGCCGATATGGTGACTAAGGCGCTGCCCCTGAGTAAGTTCATGCTGCAAGCCGCCGCAGAAGATTGCGACCTGGACACCGCCGAAGGCCGAGCCCACATGGCCAGTAACGCCAGGCCGCTATGGACACTGCTGCCCGACGGCGCGCTCAAGCGCCAACTGCTGGCTGAGATTGCCGACAAGGTGCTGATTGATGGGCGCGACTTGCTGGAGCTGTGGCAACCTGCAAGCAAGGCTGGCAGCTATAAAAAGAGTAGCTACCCACTCAAGTATTTATTGGCTGGCAGCCCGATATTGTCGCCAAAACCGGCACAAAGCAGCGGCGCAGACGCGTTTTCAGGCTACCCTGATGACGCAGGCTACCCCGGCAGCGACGAGGTGGATTACTCGAGCTCGGAGCCGTATTTTTCGGCACCCGTTGCCCCCCCTGTCAAAACCACTCGCCGGCTGGCAGGCCGCCTGCATCCTGCCAGCCGGGAAGACCGCGTGTTGCGGTTTTTGCTGACCGAGCCGCAAAGCTGGGACTTGCTTGATAGCGACGAGCACCACCTGCTGTGCGCCCTGCCTGCCCCGCATGGCCCCTTGTTCGCCTGGGCTGAGAGCCAGCTCCATGACCACGGCCCCCAGCCTTGGGCGGCCCTGCGCGAGGGCTTGCGCGGCCATGCGCACGAAGCCCATGCGATTGCCCAGATCTCACAAATCCCAGAGGGCATTGAAGGCGACTTCAGCGAGGTGCGCAGCATCATCGACCAGCTCGTCAAAATCAAACGGCAGCAGGAAATGCAGGAGCTCGCTGGACGCGCTGCCACTGACCCGCTGGCCATGCAGCGCTACAAAGAACTCGCCAACAGCCTGCAAAACAAGTCTTAAAAAGTCAGTTTGGCAAGCCTAAAAAATAGGCAATAGGGTATAATCCGATTTTCGACACCGCAAACGCGACAGCAGCACCTCCGGCATCGGCCTTCCGCACAGCGGAAATGCTCTACAAAAAAAGAGCTGGCCACCGCTCCGCAAGGACTGCACACCAAATGTTCGCCCCTACAGTTTGCGGTTGGCCAAATATCCTTTTGGCCCGCATTTCATTTATTCATGTTCTGTTTTTGTACCGTGCCTGTTTGGTGCGTGTCGGCTTTTGACTGGCACGCTGTTTGTCACTACTTCTGTGGATTCATTTTGTCAACCGGAGACCCGCTATGCCTTCGAAAACATCCAAAAAACCTGTCGCAAAACAAGCCACAAAGCCGGCTGCCAAATCGGCTGCCAAACCGGTTGTCAAGGCAGTTGCAAAGACAGTGACGAAAACCGTCAAGAAACCCGCAGCCAAGCCCGCGACAAAGGCTGTAGCAAAGCCTGCAAAGGTTGATAAAACAAAAAAAGCCACAAGCTCTAAAGTTATTGCCAAAACAGCTGTCAAGCCCGCCAAAGCCGCAACGGCCGCAAAAGTCGTCAAATCCAGTCCTTCCGCTCCGCCCCCGAAGAAAGCTCCCCTAGTGCCTACCAAGAAAATTGTTGAATCCAAGCCTCTGGCGGCCAAACCAGTCGCCGCCACCGCTGAAGTTGTTGTGAAAAAGAAGCCCGGCCGTCCGGCGAAAGCGGTGGACGCCGGCAAACCAGGCGAGAAACCAGGTGCCAAACGCGGCCCCAAATCCAAAGGCGATGGTGACGAAGACCTGTCTGACGTTGTGGCTGAATTTGAAGAAGCGCCGGCAGCCGACGCGACCGAAAAAGTCAAACCCCTGCGGATGAAGATCAGCAAGGCCAAAGAACGCGCCTTGATGAAAGAGTTCGGCCTGGACGAAACTGTCCTGAGCGAAGAAGACATTCTGAAACGCCGCATGCGCCTGAAAGCGCTGATCAAACTGGGCAAAACACGTGGCTACCTGACTCACGGCGAAATCTCTGACCACCTGCCGGACAAACTGATCGATGCTGAAACGCTCGAAGCTGTGATCCTGACGCTGAATGACCTCGGCGTGGCGGTGTACGAGCAAACGCCCGATGCAGAGTCGTTGCTGATCACCAGCAACGCGCCTGCTGGCTCGACCGAAGAAGAAGCCGAAGAAGCCGCAGAAGCTGCGCTGTCCACGGTCGACAGCGAGTTTGGACGGACGACGGATCCGGTGCGCATGTACATGCGCGAGATGGGCACGGTTGAGCTGCTGACACGCGAAGGCGAAATTGAAATTGCCAAGCGTATCGAAGGCGGCTTGATGAAGATGATGGAAGCCATCTCTGAGTCCCCCGCCACGATTGCTGAAATTTTGCGCCTGGGCGAAGAAATTCGCGAAGGCAAGGTGGTGATTTCTACCGTGGTGGACGGCTTTACCGTTGCCGACGAGGCCGACGACTATGTGGCCGAAGAAGACTTCGACGAGTTCGATGAGGAAGACGACGACGATGGCAAGGGCGGCTCCAAAGCGCTGACCAAAAAGCTTGAAGAACTGAAAATCGAAGCATTGAGCCGCTTTGACAAAATCGCCATTCACTTTGAGAAGGTTCACAAAACCTACGACAAGGAAGGCTACGGCACACCGACTTACATGAAGGCGCAAAAGTCACTCAGTGAGGAGCTGATGACGGTACGCTTTACCGCCAAGACGATTGAAAAACTGTGCGACCTGCTGCGCGGCCAGGTGCTGGATGTGCGCAAAAAAGAACGTGAACTGCGCAAGATCATTGTTGAGAAATGCGGCATGCCGCAAGAGACGTTCATCAAGGACTTCCCGCCCAATCTGCTGAACCTGAAGTGGGTTGAAAAGCAGGTCGCCAGTGGCAAGCCCTGGTCAGTAGTGATGGCTCGCAACATTCCGCCGATCCAGGAACTGCAAACCAAGCTGGGCGAGCTGCAAGCGCGTGTGGTGGTGCCGCTGCTGCACCTCAAAGACATCAACAAGCGCATGAACGAAGGCGAGACCAACTCGCGCGACGCCAAGAAAGAAATGATTGAGGCCAACTTGCGCCTGGTGATTTCAATCGCCAAAAAGTACACCAACCGTGGCCTGCAGTTTCTTGACCTGATTCAGGAAGGCAACATCGGCCTGATGAAAGCTGTGGACAAGTTTGAATACCGCCGGGGCTACAAATTCTCGACCTACGCGACGTGGTGGATTCGCCAGGCGATTACCCGTTCGATTGCCGACCAGGCGCGCACCATCCGCATCCCGGTGCACATGATTGAAACCATCAACAAGATGAACCGCCTGAGCCGCCAGCACCTGCAGGAGTTTGGCTTTGAGCCAGATGCCAGCGTCTTGGCTGAAAAGATGGAGATCCCGGAAGACAAAATTCGCAAAATCATGAAAATTGCGAAAGAGCCGATTTCGATGGAAACGCCGATTGGTGATGATGACGACTCGCACCTTGGCGACTTTATTGAAGACGGCGCCAACACCGCACCGCTTGAAGCCGCCATGCAAGCCGGCTTGCGCGATGTCGTCAAAGACATCTTGGACAGCCTGACACCACGTGAAGCCAAAGTGCTGCGCATGCGCTTCGGTATTGAAATGTCAACCGACCACACGCTGGAAGAAGTGGGCAAGCAGTTCGACGTGACGCGAGAGCGGATTCGCCAGATAGAAGCCAAGGCCTTGCGCAAGCTCAAGCACCCTTCCAGGTCGGACAAATTGCGTAGTTTTATTGACACGCTGTAATACCCAAAAAAGGTAAAAATGCACCAAAAACGCCTGTCGGCTTGCCCGACAGGCGTTTTTTTATGTGTCTTTCTGGCTGCAAGCCAATGAAAATTAGCGCTAACAGCTATTAAACTGTCAGCAGTAAATAGAACTGTCCGGTTTTAGAGCAAATAGATTGTCCGCTTTTTCTATTTTGTTTGCGATGACTGCAAAGCTGCGTAGGGCGTAGCCCGAAGCGGCTTTGCAGCCATCGCGCG
>JBILXX010000155.1:0-3373 GCA_044378095.1 Polaromonas sp. | reverse complement strand
CATGGGCGCTCACCAAGTTCATGATTCAATACCCTGATCTTGCAGCCTTTTAGGCGGTGCCCGCAACTTTTTTTACCTCACGTAGCGGTTAATTCGGCTGGCTTGCGGAATTCTGCAAGTCCCTCGTGTGAAATTTAAAAAAGTAATCAATCAATGCACTGTAGCCGCATCTGGGCCAACGGTTTTAACAGGCGCTGCGCCGTACAAAAACAGTTTGTTGACCAGCAGCACACCCAGCACAGTGGCCACGGCACCAATCAGCGCGTTGACCCAAAAATACTGCACCAGACCCTGCGCATCGCGGCTGATGACCAACCCGCCCACAAAGCTGGCCAAACCCATCGCGGCCGACTGCACTGACGAGTTCAGTGCCATGAAGGTGCCGCGCAGCTTGGGGTTGGCGGCACTGGTGGCCACCGCCATGCCGGGGATCATGCGCCCATTCATGCCGATAAACATGATGGTGGTCACCAACAAAATGCCCCATAAACCGAACGATGCACTGACTGTGACCAGCCAGATCGACAGCATGGCAAACACAGCGGTGATTTTGAACATTTTTGCCTTGCCCACCGAGTCCGTCAGTTTGCCAACCAGGCGTGCGGTAAACAGCGTTGCCGCACCACCCAACAGGTAAACGTAAGGGATTTGCTGCATCGTCAAACCACCGTTAATGGTGGTGTAAATCGTGATGTAAGGGATAACGGTAAACGCTGCAATCATCATCAGCGCGGTAAACGCAAACGCTTTTTGGTGGTTGGCGTCCCGGAGCACCTCGGCGATGCTTGCCAGTGGGGACGAGCGCTGATGTTTCAAATGGTCAGCCAGTGGCGGCAACGTGACCCACGCGCCTACTGCCAGCAACACGCAAACGGCAGCAATCGCAAAAAACGGCGTGTGCCAATTGAACTGTGCCGCCAAAAAAAGGCCCATTGGTACGCCCGCCACAGACGCCAGCGCAAACGACGACATCACAATGCCCATCGCCCGCCCACGCCGTTCAAATGGAATCACGTCCGCCACAATGGTTTGCGCCAGCGCTGCCAGCACGCCGCCAAAAGCGCCTGCTGCAATGCGCGCCAGCATCAACGTGTCATATGTCTGCGCCAGCCCGCAAGCCAGCGTGGCAGCCGCAAACAGAACGTACAGGCTCAAGAGCAGTTTTTTGCGGCTGAACCGATCGACATAAAACGAAGCCAGCAAGCCCGATGCACCCGCTGAAAAGGTATAGGCTGACACCAGCAAGCCAAACTTGGCATCACTGATGTTGAACAACTGCGTGAACTGCGGCCCCAGCGGCATCATGACCATGAAGTCAACAATGTGCGTGAACTGAATACCCGCCAGCGTCAGCAGCAGCCAGAACTCGCGTTTGGGGGAGAGAGGGGTGGTCATGGAGGCGGTTGCAAACAGGTGACTTTAGCGGAGTGAGTGATTTGGTGGCTTTTGGAGTTGAAAAAGGCCTTGAATTCGTCGAAGAGGCGGCTAAAACATCGTTTTTACACCTGAAAATTGACCTTCAGGCCAATAAATGCGGGCGCAACCAGCTCCTGAAAATGTAGCGTTTCGAGGCTGTAGATTACCCGGGTTTGCACTTTGCCATGACGACTTCAAACAACCCACTCGCCTCAAACAATGTCAGCCAAGCCTTCAGCTTTGACCACGGCTGCGCTGAAAACCAGTCCGAATCAGTATGCGCAAACTGTCGAACGAAAGGCAGGATGGCCATATCTGCCAGGCCGGATTGGTGGCCACACAGCCAGCCTTGGCTTAAACGTGGTTCGAGCGTTTGCAACCAGCTTGCAGCATGAAGGCGCTGTGCCAGTGCAAACGCCTTCACATCACCGCCAGATTCCAGCGGATAACGGTTCGGATATTTGTAGCGATCGAGTGTGTGTTTGAAATCGCCGTCGTTGCCTGCAATCAGGGTCAGCATGTCGCTAACGGCAGGGCTTAACCAGCCGTCCGGATCGTTCTGCGCCAGCGCCCAGCGCATGATGTCCAGGCTTTCGTCGATGACCTGGTTGCTTGGCAAGACCAGCACAGGCACTGTGCCTTTGGGGGATGCGGCCAGCATTTCGGGTGGCTTGCTTTTTAAAGACACCTCACGCAGTTCGTAGTCAATGCCACTGACGGCCAGCGCCAGCCTTGCACGCATTGCATACGGACAGCGGCGAAAGCTGTAAAGAACGGGCAGGGCGGCGGTCACTTTTGCTGCACGGCACCGATATGGCTTTGCTTGCGCGCCTGAGCCAAATCAACCTGCTTTTGCCGCTGCCTGTAGCCAGCTTTTTGCTCGTCTGTGGTGCGGGCGTGGCAGCCGGGGCAACTCACCCCGCGCTCGTAACGGGGGGACGCCATCGCGGCGGCGGTGATCGGGTCTCGGCATGACCTGCATAACTCCAAATCACCTTCCAGCAAGCCGTGGCCGACGGATACGCGCTCGTCGAACACAAAGCATTGGCCTTGCCATCGGCTTTGGGCTTCGGGTATGGTCTCCAGATACTTCAAAATGCCGCCTTGCAGGTGGTACACCTCGTCAAAGCCTTTGGATTTTAAAAATGCGGTGGACTTTTCGCAGCGAATACCGCCTGTGCAAAACATGGCGACCCTTGGTTTGACGCCGTCTATTTCTGATAACTTTCCGCCTGGCAGCATTTGCGCATCAACCCAGTCGGGCAGTTCTGAAAAGCTGGCGGTTGCCGGGTTCACAGCGCCCGCAAACGTGCCAATCGACACTTCGTAGTCGTTGCGCGTATCGACCAGTACCACACCGGGTTGGGCAATCAGCGCGTTCCACGCGTCAGGCTTGACGTATTGCCCAGCCATCAGAGCCGGATGAATATCAGGCACGCCCAGGGTGACGATTTCCTTTTTCAGCCGAACCTTCATGCGGTAAAACGGCATGGCGCTGGCCCACGATTCTTTGTGTTCCAGCGTTGTTAGCCTTGGGTCACTGCGCAAATAAGCCAGCACGGCATTCACATCATCAGGCAGCCCGGCTATCGTGCCGTTGATGCCTTCAGCCGCCAACAGCAGCGTGCCCCTAATGCCATGCGCCTCGCACACAGACAGCAGCGGTGCCTGCAGCTCGGCAAAGTCGGGCAGTTCTACAAACTTGTACAGGGCAGCGGTGAGGAAGGGCATGCTGGGTTGATTGTTTGCTATTTTATAAATAGCTCCTTACGCCCGTATTCATTGGGCTAAAGGTATAAAAGACCTCTATTTTACGGGTTTTCAAAGGTTTGAGCTACGGCCGGCATCCACGTGTCAGCAGTAAATGATTTGTCCGGTTTTTAGCAAGTAATCTGTCCGGTTTATGGAGAAGGGATGCAAGACACCCCCATAAGCCGGGCCCGCTACATGCAGGAGA
>JBILXX010000015.1:0-43314 GCA_044378095.1 Polaromonas sp. | reverse complement strand
CAGAAAACGGGAGGGGGACGCCTCCGGCGGCCTGGCAGGGGCCTCTTTGAAAAGAAAAAATCCAAAAACCTTCAAACCTCAGCTAACATCCAATCCGCTTCACACACAGAAATTCAGACACTCCCACATTCCGCGATTTTCTGATCGCTTTTGAAAAGCCCAAGGGCGTGCTGGTAGGTATCTTTTGCCAGTATGGCGTCATGCCTTTTCTGGGCTACTTGCTGGCGGTGCTGCTGGGCTTGCCGCCTGCGCTCGCGGTGGGCCTGATTTTGATGGGCTGCATGCCGGGCGGCACGACGTCAAATATCTTCACTTACTTCAGCAAGGGCGCGCTGGCTTTGTCGATCATGATGACCAGCGTTTCCACGCTGGTGGCAGTGGCTGCAGTGCCTTCGCTGATTGCTTTTTACAGCAAGATGGCCGGTGTCACAGGCGAGTTCGCCATTCCGGCAGCCAATGTGGCGCAGGTGCTGGTGGTGTTGCTGGTGCCCACTTTGCTGGGCATGGTTCTGCGCAAAACCAATCCCAATGTAGGCGCAACCATTGAGCTTATCGGCTCCATGCTCGGCATCTTCGTGATCCTCTTTTTGGTGGTGTCATGGGTACCACGCAATTACCAGTTGCTGCTGTCCACACCCTGGTATGTGTTTTTTGCAGCAGTAGGTCTGGGGCTGTTCGGCATGTTGCTGGGCTACTGGCTGGCCAAGCTGCTCAGGCAGGACAACAACCGCTCGCGCACCATCAGCCTTGAAACGGGCATCCAGAATGGGCCTTTGGCAGTGTTGATCGTCACGCTGACCTTTCAGGGCGAGATGCAGCAGCAAGTGCTTTTGATTCCTGTGCTTTACAGCCTGTTCATTGTGCTGACCAGCTCAGTCATCACGGTCTGGTATCGCAAGACAGCAACCCGCGAAGCCCTGGCGCGCGATTCAGCCAAGGTGAGCATGACGGCTGCCTGATAACCTGGCTGGCGCGTTGCCGCCAGCTGAAAACTAAGACAATCAGGGCATGCCTACAGACGCTATTCACAAAACTGCCCTCGTCCTGTTTTCAGGAGGTCAAGACTCCACCACCTGCCTGGCGCAAGCCCTGTCCAAATACGAGCGGGTCGAAACCGTGGCCTTTGACTACGGCCAGCGGCACATTGTTGAGCTGGATGCGCGGCTGAATGTGCTGCGTGAAATCAGGGCGCAGTTCCCGCAGTGGGGCAGCAAGCTGGGTGAAGATCACCTTCTGGACCTGGCTGTGCTGGGGCAAGTCAGTGACACCTCACTCACGCGTGACGTGGCTTTCAAAATGGAAAGCTCAGGCCTGCCCAACACCTTTGTACCTGGCCGCAACCTGCTGTTTTTAACCCTGGCTGCGGCGCTGGCGTATCGCCGTGATTTGCAGGTACTTGTTACAGGTGTGTGCGAGACCGACTTTTCAGGCTACCCGGACTGTCGCGACGACACCATCAAGGCCATGCAACTGGCGCTGTCGCTGGGCATGGACAAACGCTTTTTAATCGAAACGCCGCTGATGTGGATTGACAAGGCCGACACCTGGGCGCTGGCGGACTCGCTCGGTGGGCAAAGTCTGGTTGATCTGATTGTGGAGCACACCCATACTTGTTATATGGGGGACAGGGCGCATCGCCATACCTGGGGCTACGGCTGCGGCACTTGCCCGGCGTGTGAGCTGCGGGCTCGGGGATATGCCAGGTACGCGGCTTGAGTCTTTCATCAAGCCTTTAAACCGGAGTCAACAACGCAGCGCGTCACGACGGGCGGCTCATCGCCGATGTGAAACGCCAGCTTGCGTTCCCGCAGCGCCACATCGCTGGCGGTCACCCGGTCAAAGCGGCGCAGGTGCTCGGTCCACGAGTCGTCGATGATCTGCTCAATGTAGTGGCCCGGCTTGCCCATGTCGCGCAGCAGATCCCAACCCAAAGCCCCTTGTCGCAACCGGCTTCGGCGGCTCTCCTGCATCAGCGCCCTGAAGTCGTCGGCCCGCAACGGGTCAATCACATACCCAATCGTGACCACGACATGGCCATCACCGGGCGGCTCGTCAGCAGTGGGAGCCTTGAATTCGCGCGACGGTGTCAGGTCTTCTTCCAGGCTGGTGTCGCGCATGGTGCGCTGCACTAAAAACATGCACAGCAAGCCACTGACGGCGGCCACGTCTAGAGCCACAGGCACGGCGCTCACCGTCGCTATTTGCCCCCACAATGCCGCACCCAGCGCACTGCCGCCCATGATGGCCATCTGGTACATCGACATGCCACGCGCCCTTACCCAGTCAGGCAGCGCCAACTGTGCTGACACACTGAGTGAATTGGCACACGTGATCCACGCCATGCCATTGACCAGCATCGCCAGCACCGCCACCCACACATTGGGTGCCACGGCCATCACCGCCGTAGCGACAGATTGCAACAGCGTCGCGCGCAGCACCAGTGTGTCACGCGGCATCATTTGCCGCAGGCGCGGCATGGCAAATGCAGCACCAATCGCTCCCGCGCCCATGCTGGCCAGCAGCAGGGTGAACGTGCCCGCGTCACCGCCCGGCAAGCCGCGTGCAATCAGCGGCAGCAGCGCCAGTAATGCGGTGGAATGCAAAAAGAACAGCGCCACCTGCGCCAATGCAGCTCGCATGCGGCTGGACTGCGCCACGAATTGCAGGCCCACCCGCATCGCGCCGAGCAAACGTTCCCGCCCCAGCGGGTTCGGTGTGTGCTCACGCCGCCAGCGCATGATGACGAAGCCTGAAATCACTGACAGCACCGCGTTGAGCACAAACACATATTGCGTGCCCGCGCTGGCAATCAATGCACCCGCCACCAGCGGCCCAATGATGCGCGAGGCGTTCATGCTGATGCCGTTTAACGCCAGCGCCGCAGGCAACTGGGCGCGCGGCACCAGCTCGGGCACGATGGCGGCAAAAACCGGCCAGCGCATGGCCAGGCCAACGCCGTTGGCAAAAGTCAGAGCCAGCAGCAAAGGGGGTGTCATGACGCCCGAGATCACCGCAATGCACAGCAGCGTGGCCACGCCAGCTATCCAGAACTGCGTCATGATGAAGTAGCGCCTGCGGTCCAGAATGTCAGCCAGTGCGCCGCTGGGCAAGCCGAGTAAAAACACTGGCAGCGTGGCTGAGGTTTGCACCAGCGCTACCCACAGCGGCGTGGTGGTCATCGACGTCATCATCCACGCGGCTGCCACGTCGCTCATCCACATGCAGGTGTTGGCCACCAGCCAGGTGCCCCACAGCATGCGAAAAGAGACGATCTTGAGCGGAGCCAGCGCCGTCAGGTCATCTGCAACGGGTGGATTTTTGGGTTCGTCAGGCATTCAAGGCAGCAGGTTTCAGGGCCGTCTGGTCAAGCCGATACAGCGCAGGCGAGCCTTCGGGCATTTTCTCAAGCGTCCACTGCCTGGTGTGAAATGCCGCCACTGTGGGCCGGTGCGCAATCGACACCATGCCGCCTTTGACGGATTGGACATGTGCGCGCAACCTTTCGTACAGTGTTTTCTCGGCCACCTCGTCCAGCGCAGCGGTGGCTTCGTCGGCAAAAATCCACTGCGGTTTTTTAAGCAGCACCCGCGCAATGGCCAGCCGCTGCTGCTCACCGCCCGAGAGTTTTTGGCCCCAGGCATCGCTGTCGTCCAGCCGCTCACACAGCTGGGGCAACAGCGCGTCCGTCAGGGCCTGCCTGAGGGCCTCGTCACTGTACGTGCTGGCAGGCTGCGGGTAGGCCAGTGCCTCACGCAAGCGCCCATCCGGAAAGTACGGCCGCTGCGGGATAAACATCGCGCCATCAGGCAAATGCGTCTGCCCATGATTGAACGGCCAGATACCCGCAAAGGTACGAAACAGCGTTGACTTGCCACTGCCAGACGGGCCATTGACCAGCACCATGTCGCCGGGTGCCGCTGACAGCGTGACCTGCTCCAGCAGTTGTTGCCCGTTTGGCAGGGCAATGCCCAGGCTATTTGCAGCCAGCGAATCGGCAATGACTGGACGGCCCGATTTCGCTATTGATTTAGTAGCTTCTTGCGCCCGCATTTGTTGGGCTGTGGCTATTAAATTGTCTTCAAAACTGGTCAAGCGGTCGGTCGTGGCGCGCCAGGCGGCCAAACTGGCGTAGTTGTCAACAAACCAGCTCAGCGTGTCCTGCACCCGGCCAAACGCTGACGAAATCTGGATCAGTTCACCCAGCTGAATCGCGCCACTGAAAAAGCGTGGCGCGGCCACCAGAAACGGGAAAATAATCGCCGCCTGGCCAAAAAAGCTGGTGAACCAGATCAGGTTTTTCTGCTTTTTGATCAGCTTGAGATAGTTGGACAAGACGCTTGAAAAGCGCGTGTCAAGGTGTTTTCGCTCGACCTGCTCGCCTTTGTCCAGCGCAATCGATTCGCTGTACTCGCGTACCCGCACCATGTGGTGGCGAAAGTCGGCCTCGTAGCGCTGCTGGTCAAAGTTGAGTTTGATTTGCGGGCGACCAATGAAGTGCGTGATCAAACTGCCTGCCAAACAATACAGCAGCGCCATCCACACCATGAAGCCCGGAATGCTGTAACTGCTGCCCGCCAAAGTAAACGAAAAGTTACCCGATAGCCCCCACAAAATACCTACAAAACTGACCAGCGTGACCACCGCGTTCAGCAACCCCATGCTGAGCGACACCGTGTAAGTGGTGAACAAATTGATGTCTTCCTGTATCCGCTGGTCCGGGTTGTCTGATGTCGCCTCAGGCTTGCCAGAAAAGCGCGCCAGCTCCAGGCTGTAAAAAGCGTGGTCAGCTAACCAGCGTTTGAGGTAATCCGCCGTCATCCAGGCGCGCCAGCGCACCTCCAGCAACTGCGTCAGGTAAAACTTGTAAACCGCGATGATGATGAGCGCAAACGCCAGGTAGGTAAAGCGGCCCAGCTGCGCCCAAAAAACGGCTTGATCCTTGTTTTGCAGCGCATCGTAAAACACGCGGTTCCAGTCGTTCAGCAGCACCAGCATGTACACCGATGCCAGATTCAGCAGCACTATCGCCGCCAACAAACCGCGTGCCTTCCATTTCTCATCAGACCTGAAGTAGGGCGCGGACAGTGCCCAGACGCGTTTTAAAAATGCGCTGAAATTTTTAAGTGTGGTCATGAATCCGGTCTCACACAAGAAGGTTTGCCACGCCGCTGGCCACATGCCCCGCAGGCACATGCTGGGCGGCTGAGTCGACATGGCCGGTCTGGTCGTCAAAGAAGAAATCGGGTTCAAACTCGCGCAAAAATTCGCCCTTGGCCAGGCCACCCAAAAACATCGCCTCGTCGACCTCAATGTTCCAGTCCATCAGCGTGCGTATGGCGCGTTCATGCGCCGGGGCGCTGCGCGCCGTGACCAGCGCGGTGCGGATGCGCATGTGCGGTGTACCCGCTTGCTGCAGGCCGTGCAGCGCTTTGAGCAGCGGCATGAAAGGCCCGGGTGGCAGCGGCTTGGCCGAGTGCTTGCGTTCGTGCTTTTGAAACGCGTCCAGGCCATCTTTTTGAAACACCTTTTCAGCTTGGTCCGAGAACAGCACAGCGTCACCGTCAAAGGCAATCCGTACCTCGCTGGGGTAATTGCTTTGGGCTTTGGCCGAGTGGGTGGCCACGGTGGCAGCGGCAAAGCCATTGCCCAAGGCTGAGCGAACGTCATCAGACTTGGCCGACAAAAACAGGTTGGCCTTGAGCGGGCGCAGGTAGCGCCAGGGCGCTTCGCCCCGGGTAAAAGTGCAGCGGCTGATCGCCAGTTTGTAGTGCTCTGCCGAGCGCATGACGCGCAGGCCGCTCACGGGGTCGTTGCGCGACAAAATCACCACCTCGACCCGCTGCATATCGGCGGAGTTAAAAGCCAGCAGCTTTTTAACCAGCGAGAAAGCCACGCCCGGCTTGGCCGGTTGCTCTACGCGCTGCAACTGCATTTGCATATAGGTCTTGTCGTCCTGCTGCTCAAAGACCTGGTTTTCTTCTTCAAAGTCAAACAGCGCCCGGGAGGAGATGGCAACAACAAGTTGCCCGTCGAGATTGGTAGCCATGGTGTTTATCTTCAGGTTGTAAGGGTCAGTTTGCACCATTGTCCATAGCTTGGTGCGTCCGCAGGCCATTGGCTGGCCTGGCTGATGTGGCGGATGCCTTGGGCCAGCAGCGTGGCTGCGCGTATCACGCCAGCATGGGTCAGCCACACGGTGTCGCGGCTGGGGTCGAGTTCGTCAAACACACTGGCAACGCGGGCCATGAACTGGGTCACGCTTTCGCCCGTGCCACCAGCGCGGTAGTTGGCAAAGTCGTCGGTCCAGGCGGCCAATTCAGTCGGGTCAATATCGGCCCAGGGGCGGCCTTCCCATTGGCCAAAGTGCATTTCTTGCAATCGGGCGTCTTTTTTTACATTCAAATCGGGCTGCAGGCCAATCAATTCGGGTGCAAGTAGCTCACATCTTTGTAGCGGTGAAGTCAATAGACATGCGCCTGTCGGGAGCACTTTTTTGAGCTCTTCGGCGCATTTTTGGGTTTCCAGCAGATCGGCTTTGACGTCCAATTGGCCGTAGCAGATGCCTTTGTCTATCAAAGGCTGTGCATGGCGAACAAGCCAGAGCGTCATAAAGCGATGGCCAAACCCAAGTAAAAAGCGATTTCACACACCTGCTGCGTCGCGCCCAGGCAATCACCGGTAAAGCCCTGCAAACGTCGCTTGAACAGCGCGCCCATCCACAGCAGGGCGATAACTGCAAAGCTGCTGGCTACTATTAAATCAATAGCTGCTTGCGCCCATAAAATAAGGGATAGAGCTATAAAACACCATATAAAAGCGGTCAAAAGACTGCTTAAGCTGATCTGATCAGCCAATGGCTTTGACTTGGTCGCCGCTGTATCGCCCACATGCGGCAACCAGACAATCAACAGCAAGGGCAGCGTGCGCGACACCACATGCGCTGCAAAAATAGCGCTGCAAATCGTCAAGAGTTCGGCATCCATGCTGCCCAGCAATGCCAACAGCGCTACTTTGGCCAGCAAAGCCAGGCTCAAAGCCATCGCACCAAAAGCACCCACGCGCGAGTCTTTCATGATCTCCAGCGCCCGGTCCCGGTCATAGCTGCCGCCCAGGCCGTCCGCCACGTCGGCCAAGCCGTCTTCATGAAAGCCGCCTGTGACTAACACCGTCACGATGGTAGACAGCACAGCGGCGACCAGCGGGGCATAGCCAGAGTCTGGCAAGAGCACGGTCAGCAGAGCGTAAACACCCGCCGCCACTGCGCCCACCAACACCCCCACGCCAGGGAAATGCCCCGCGCTGGCGCGCAGCATGGCGGGGCTAAAGCCCACCCAGTCCGCCAGCACCCCCGTGATGGGAATGCGGGTAAAAAACTGTACGGCCAGCAGGTAATGGCGAATGAAGTTCATCTGGCTAGTCGGCTTTTCCACTGACCCCAGCCGACTCAAAACTCGCCATGTCATTCATCAGCAGCGCTGCCGACTGCACCATCGGCCAGGCCAGCAGCGCACCCGTGCCTTCGCCCAGGCGCATGTCCAGGTCCAGCAGCGGCCTGGCGTCCAGGTAGGCCAGCATCAGGTGGTGGCCGCGCTCTGCCGAGCGGTGGCAAAACACCATGTAGTCTTTGGCTGCCGGGGCGACGGCACAAGCCACCATTGCAGCGCTTCCGGCAATAAATCCGTCAACCAAGATCACCCGGCGTTCGCTTGCGGCTTGCAGCATGGCGCCCGTCATCATGGCAATTTCAAACCCGCCCAGGGCTGCCAGCGCATCCAGTGGCGCAGTAGCACTGGCGTGCAGGGCGGCGGCTTGGGTCAGCACCGACTGTTTATGCAGCAGTTGTGGGTCTGTCAGCCCCGTGCCGCGCCCGGTGGCGTCAATCAGCGACACACCTGCCAGACGGTGCAGCAGCAGCGCGGCAGGCGATGTGTTGGCAATGCCCATCTCTCCCAAAGCCACCACGTTGCCCGGCAAGCTGGCCAGCACGTCTGCGCCAGCTTCTAGCGCGGCGTTGAGCTGGTGCGCCGTCATGGCCGCGCCAGTGGCCAGGTTATGCGTGCCGTGGGCAATTTTGCGTTTAATAAGCTGCGGGTGATCAGGCAGGTCACTTGCTACGCCTGCATCCACCACATGCAGCGCAAAACCATGTTGCCGCGCCAGCACATTGATGGCAGCGCCGCCTGCCAGCATGTTGGCCACCATTTGCATCGTCACTGCCTGTGGAAAGGCTGATACGCCTTCGCTGGCCACACCGTGATCTGCCGCAAAAACGACCATTTGCGGCTGTGTGAATGCAAGCGTTTCACTGCGTTGAATCAAGCCCAGTTGCAGTGCCAGGTTTTCAAGCCGACCCAGCGCGCCCAGCGGCTTGGTCTTGAAGTCGATTTTGTGTTGAAGCTTTGCTGCTAACGCGGCATTGGCGGTGGGTTCGATCGGCGGTAGCTGAAAGGTTTTTTGGGTCATTGGAATCGATCAATTGTTCAAGACAGTCGCGGCACAGGCAACTGGCTTTTTGTTCAGGGTCGGTGGGGGAGATGGCCACCACACGCGGCATGTCAAAGCACCAGCAAGTAGCGTCACCACTGGCGGCTCCGCAACGCAAGCCTGCGCCGCATTGCGGGCAGGTGGATGCGTTCGCTTCGTTCATTGGTCAGCTTTGCAAAAACAGCTGGTAAGCCGGGTTACTGGTTTCCTCCACATGCGGGTAGCCCACAGTGTCCAGAAAATTTTTAAACGCCTTGTTGTCCGCCTTGGGCACTTGCAGGCCCACCAGAATGCGGCCAAAGTCTGCGCCCTGGTTACGGTAGTGGAACAGGCTGATGTTCCAGCCGGGTTGCATGGCGGCTAGAAATTTCATCAACGCGCCTGGCCGTTCAGGGAAGATAAAGCGCAGCAATCGCTCGTCTCTAGACAGCGCGCTGTGCCCGCCCACCATGTGCCGGATGTGCTCTTTGGCCAAATCGTCATGTGTCAAATCAAGCGTCTTGAAGCCGTGGCGGGTGAAGTTGGCGGCTATTTTTGTGCTTTCACCCTTGAAGGTGGTCAGCCCCACAAACACATGCGCTTTGGCGTTGTCGCTGATGCGGTAGTTGAACTCTGTCACGCTGCGTGGCCCGCCCGGCAGCTCACCAATCACTTCACAAAAGCGTTTGAAGCTGCCGCGCTCTTCAGGAATCGTCACGGCAAACAGCGCTTCACGCTCCTCACCCACTTCCGCCCGCTCGGCCACAAAGCGCAGGCGGTCAAAGTTCATGTTGGCGCCGCACAAAATAGCGGCGTAAGTCTCGCCCTTGGTCTTATGCAGCGCCACGTATTTCTTGATTGCCGCCACAGCCAGCGCACCTGCGGGCTCGACGATGCTGCGGGTGTCCACAAACACGTCTTTGATGGCGGCGCACACCGCGTCGGTGTCCACCGTCATGAACTCGTCCACCAGCTCGCGGCTGATGCGGTATGTCTCAATCCCCACCAGTTTGACCGCTGTGCCGTCTGAAAACAGACCCACGTCCGGCAGCGTGACGCGCTTGTGTGCGGCCACTGATTGCATCATTGCGTCAGAGTCATTCATCTGCACGCCAATGACCTTGATGTCAGGCCGCACCGCCTTGATGTAGTTGGCCACGCCTGAAATCAACCCGCCGCCGCCAATTGCCACAAACACAGCATGCAGTGGGCCGGGGTGCTGGCGCAGCATTTCCATGGCTATCGTGCCCTGGCCGGCGATCACGTCGGGGTCGTCAAACGGGTGCACGAAGGTCAGGCCACGTTTTTTCTCAAGCTGCACTGCATGCAGGTAAGCGTCCGAGTAACTGTCGCCGTGCAACACCACATCACCGCCGAGTGCTTTGACGGCATCAATTTTGAGCTGCGGCGTGGTGGTGGGCATCACGATCACGGCGCGCGTGCCCAGCTTTTGCGCTGACATGGCCACACCCTGCGCGTGATTGCCAGCGGACGCGCAAATCACGCCTTTTTTAAGTTGCGCTGCGTTTAAATGCGCCATCTTGTTGTACGCCCCGCGCAGCTTGAAGCTGAATACACTCTGCTGGTCTTCACGCTTGAGCAAAACGGTGTTCTTCAGGCGCGCGCTGAGCGTTTTGGCAGGCTCAAGTGCAGTCTCAACAGCCACGTCGTAAACGCGGGCGGTAAGGATTTTTTTCAGATAGTCCGAAGGCGTGAGGTCATTTTTCATGGCCTTTGATCATAAATCCCGCGGCGACCCAAGAAAAAAGGCCCAAACCTTGCGGTTTGGGCCTGTAAATCCATCCTTTGAGAAGATGGAGGAGACAACCTGTACGTCAAATAGCTTGTCAAAATACAATCAGATTTAACGCGACAAATTCAGTATAGCTCTGCGATGTTGCGCTGCACAATACTCTTTGATCAAAATTAGACAATTCAGTCTGATTTAGTTATTTTTTTGCATAAGGATGGCTGTTTATGGAATGCACGGTCAATTGGACAGGTCTGGCTGCCGTCACAGGCTCAAAATCCGGCATGACGTTTGTCGCCGAAACCGGCAGCGGCCATACCCTGGTGATGGACGGCGCGCCTGATGAGGCCAAGCCCGAAAACGGTGGCGCCAACCTGGCACCCCGCCCCATGGAAACCGTGCTGGCTGGCACAGGCGGCTGCACCGCCTATGACGTGGTGTTGATATTGAAGCGCGGCAGGCACGATGTGCGCGGTTGTTCGGTCAAGTTAAGCTCAGAACGCGCCCCGGTGGACCCCAAAGTCTTCACCAAAATCCACATGCATTTCACCGTTTCGGGCAAGGGCTTGACAGCCAGCGCAGTGGAACGGGCGATTGCCATGAGCCATGACAAATACTGCTCGGCCACCATCATGCTGGGCAAGACGGCCGACATCACCACCAGTTTTGAGGTTTTGGAGGTTTGAGGTAAATTACAGCTATGGCAACCATCACATTTGACTCATTAAAGCTTTCAGACAAACTGAAGACGGCCGGGTTTACGCCGGAGCAGGCTGAGGCAGTCGTTCGCGTTATTGCTGAAGCTCAAGACGATTTAGTTACCAAAAAAGACCTTGATATTGCACTTTCACCGTTGCGTTCAGACCTGCTGGTGCTTAAGTGGGCGGTTGGATTAAATGCCGCGCTTTGCCTGCTGATCCTGGGCAAGCTGTTTAACCATTAATTTCCCGATTTGCCCCCCTCTCGCTCCGGGAGAGGCCGGGGGTGAATGCCTCCACAAATTAGCCCTTAAATTCGGTGCGCCACGGTCGTCATCACCTTGGCTGCAGCACCCATCAGCGCTTTAACGGGTGCTGGCAATTCAATAGCACCCGAGACCGACGCTTCAAGCGCGTGGCGCGCTTCGTCGTCCTTCATTTGCGCCACGATGGCGCGGGATTCGTGGTCGCCGTGCGGCAGGCTTTGCATGTGGCTGGCCAAATGCGCCTCGACCTGGCGCTCTGTCTCCACCAAAAAGCCCAAACTCACCTTGTCGCCCAGCCGCCCGGCCAGCAGCCCCAACCCAAACGCCCCGGCGTACCAAATCGGGTTCAAAAGCGAAGGCCGTGCCCCCAGCTCATCCAGCCGCTGACGCGTCCAGGCCAGGTGGTCGCTTTCTTCCTGGCTGGCGTCTTTGAACTGCTGGCGCAGCGCCGGGTCTTTCGTGCTCAAAGCCTGTGCCGCGTACAGCGCTTGGGCGCACACCTCGCCCACATGGTTGACCCGCATCAGCGCGCCAGCCAGAGCCTTGTCTGGCGCTGACAGGGTGGTGGTATCCCCGGCCACGGTGGGGCAGGGCCTGCTGGCGCGGGGTTTGGCAAACAGGGTGCGAAGGGCGTTATCGGTGGCAATAATGAAGGTGTTCATTGAATTGGGAATAAAATTGTCGGAGAGCGTCAAGCTGTGACACTGTTTCGGATAGTTTTGAACTTAGCACGAAAGTAAAAGACCGCCATGGAAAACGTTGAAAACATTATTCTCGAACACCTAAGAGCTATGCGTGGTGACATTTCAGGCATCCGCGAGGATATGCAGGAGGTCAAACAGCGCCTAAGTGGCTTAGAGGCCGGTATTGGCGGGCTGAAGCGCGACGCGGGTGACCTTTACACAGAAAACGCCAGCCAGCATGTGCGCTACGACCGCCTTGCAGCCCGCATTGAAAAAATAGAGCGGCGGCTTGAGTTGAACTGAGAACGGCTTAAGTGACGTGTACCCAAAAGGCCGCTGATCGCGGCTTTTTTTGTGGCCTTTGGCCCACAGCTGGGTTGGAATAGTTGCACGTTTGCAACGAAAACGATTTTTATCATCGATTCGTACCCGTTTTCTTTGCCTAAGCCGCCCCGGTCTGGTTCAATTCATACAACTTCCGAAACGGAGGTTGGCCCGGGGCTCAATCCTGGAGTCCTTTGTTTAACCTTGGAGAAACTTTTAAATGAAAAAATCACTCATCGCTTTGGCCGCATTGGCAGCCACCAGCGCGTTTGCTCAGTCAAGCGTGACTTTGTACGGTATCGTTGAAGCCGGTGTTGACCTCGGCTACAACCGCACCGTTGACACAGTGACAACAACCCGTGGCTTCACTGCTGCTGGCGCTGCTGCAACGTCACCAAGCCTGACGGCTCCCACTTACGTCAATAACGTTTTGACATTTGGCGCAGCCGTCAACACAGGTAACGTTGTTAACCGTACCGAGCAAAAGAACGGTATGCGTGTTCAAGACGGCAACGACCAGGGTTCTGGCACGTCACGCGTTGGTTTCCGTGGTACGGAAGACCTCGGCGGCGGCATGAACGCCAACTTCCAGTTGGAAATGGGCCTGCGCCTTGACGACGGTGCTATCACTGGTGGTCAAGCTGCAGTTCCTTCGTCTGGCAACAGCGGCGGCAATGCGTTTGGTCGCAATGCATGGGGCGGCATTTCTGGTGGCTTCGGTGAATTCCGTATCGGCCGTCAAGTTCTGGGCTCTTTCGGCGTCCAGGCTAACAGCTGGTCAGCTGGTTCAAGCAATGGCTTGTACGACGCTGGTGCAACCACAGCTCCCTTAATGGGCGGCGTGCGTTTCAGCAATGCCATCCGCTACATGTCCCCAACCTTTGGCGGCTTCAAGGGCAGCCTGATGTTGGCAGCCCCTGAGACCGAAGGCGACACCAGCACCAGCACAGTCACCACAACAACGCCACCAGCTGTTGCTGGCACGGTTCTGACCACCACAACCAGCGCTTCACGTCGCACTGGTGTTGATCTGGCTCTGGAATACGCCAACGGCCCAGCTTACATTGGCTTTGGTTATAACGTTCGTGACGGCGCCAACAACAACACGGGCGGCGTAACTGGTTTTGCTGTTGGCCAAACCAACTCCAACACTGCTAACCCCGAGAAAATCAGCGCTTGGACACTGGGCGGTTCGTATGATCTGGGTGTTGTGAAGCCATTCATCAACTACACACGTCAAACCACCAAGAACGATCGTACAGACACGTTGGCAACCGGTGCTGCTGCTACCAGCAGCTCCATTGCTACCAACGGTGACTCAAACGTTCGTGCATGGTCAATTGGCTTGCGTGCGCCAGTTGGTGCATTCACCATCATTGCTGGCTACGGCAATGCCAAGACCTCTGGTCTGCAAACATCTGCAGTTAACCAGAATGGTGTGGTCAATCTGTACAGCACAAACAACCAGCGCAAGCAAACCGCATACCAGTTGGGTGCTTCGTATGCTTTGTCCAAGCGTACTTCGCTTCAGGTCAACTACGGCCAGAACAAGCTTGAGAACAACACTGATGCCGTTGTTACCAACAACAACAATGCTGCTTTTGGTGCGAACAGCATCCGTGCAAACACCAAAGTTAGCGCTATTAACTTTGGCATGAAGCACTCTTTCTGATTTGAGGCTGGCCTTGCGCCAGCTTTGATTTGGATTTAGTCAAAAACCGCCTGGCTGTAAAGTTGGGCGGTTTTTTTATGTTTGCAAACGTGATTTTCAGGTTGAATCAACCATGTCAACAATGATTCGAATTTTTGTGCTATTTAGTGCAGCTTTACTGCTTGCGGCCTGCAGCTCGGCGCCGTTAGCCCCTGACAGCCGCGCTGTTCAAAGCCCATGGGCTTTGTCGTCCATTGGCAGCCCCAACGCACAGGCCTGGAGCCACTACAAATTACCCGGTAAAACGCCCAGTCAGTTTGACTATGTGCTTGAAGACGGTCGTGACGCCATTGCTGCCAAGGCGCAGTCCTCGGCCAGCATGCTCAGGCAAGTGATGAAGGTGGAGCCTGAAGCGCTGGGACGCATCAAATTTTCATGGAAGCTCCCCGATTTGATTCAATATGCCGACATGTCATTGCGCGAGTTTGATGATTCGCCGGTGCGCGTGGTGTTGGCGTTTGAGGGTGACCGTTCCAAATTTTCAGGCAAAAACGCCATGCTGTCAGAGCTGGCGCATGTGCTCACAGGTGAGCCGTTGCCCTATGCCACGCTGATGTACGTGTGGTGCAACGACTGCAAGCCCGAAGAAGTTATTTTGAACCCGCACACCGACCGGATTCGCAAACTGCCACTGGAGACAGGTACGGCCAAGTTGAACCGCTGGATGGACTATGAGCGTGCGGTGCGCGATGATTTTGTCAAAGCCTTTGGTGAAGAGCCGGGCCTGTTGACCAGTATTTCGATCATGACAGACACCGACAACACGAAAAGTGTGGCCCGCGCCTGGTACGGGACGGTGTCGCTTTTGCCTTTGTCTGGCAAGTAAATGCTATTGAATCAGGAGCTGCTTGCACCCGTCTTTATTGGTTAAAAGCCTTAAATGATGCTTGAATCAGAGCAAAAACAATCCATCAACACGATCCAGCGCAGTTGTCACGCATAGCGCTTGTTGCGCAGATTGTTTTTCATTTCTTTGAGCAGCGGCTGCAGCTTGCCGCCAATGCGCAACGCCAGGCAGGTCGCCAAAATATCAATGATCATCAAATGCAGCAGCCGCGAAACCATGGGGCTGTAGCGGTCATAGCCTTCAGGGTGGTCGGCTGCCAGATGAATGTGCCCGGCTTCTTTGGCCAGGTTTGCCAAAGGCGATCCGCTCGCTGTGATCACAATCGTGGTTGCGCCATTTTTGCGGGCAATGTCGCAAGCGTCCATCAAGTCGCGCGTGCGGCCGGAGTTTGAAATCACCACCACGCAGTCCCCTGGCCCCATCATGGAAGCGCTCATCACCTGCATGTGCCCGTCACTGTAAGCCACCGTATTGACGCCCAGGCGAAAAAACTTGTGCTGCGCGTCTTGCGCCACGATGCCAGAGTTGCCCACCCCAAAGAATTCAATACGTTTGCCATTTGCCTCAGCGGCCGCCAGCGCATCGGTGGCTTTTTGAATGGCATAAGACGAGGCGTCGTTGCGGTACTTTAAAAAAGCCGCCACGGTGTTGTCGATCACCTTGACCAGCACGTCTGATGTTTTGTCGTCGGCGTCCACACTGCGGTGAACAAAGGGCACGCCCTCACTCACACTGCCCGCCAGTTTGAGCTTGAAGTCGCTCAGCCCGTCATACCCCACGCTGCGGCAGAACCGCACCACGGTGGGCTTGCTGACGTGGGCTCTGTCTGCTAATTCGGTGATCGGCAAGTTGGCAAAGGCGCGTGGGTCAGCCAACACCAGCTTGCCAACGCGCTGTTCAGCGGGAGCCAAAGATGGGAGACTGGCTTTGATTCGATCAAGCATCTCGTGCCTTCTTTTCAAGCAGGGGCCGCGGGACTGGCTTTGCCAGACCGCAGGCGCAGCGGCCCCCTCGGGGCTGGAGCCTGCGGCTCTGAACCTGCTTGAGCAGGTTCGGACAGGCGACAGAAGCGAAGCCTCTGGCGAGCGGCGGCCTGCAAGGTGCAGAGAGCCACACGCAGTGGGCGAACGTGGGGGCTAACACTCTTCGCTCCAGCAAAAGCCATCGCGCGCAATCATTGCACTCGACGCACTCGGGCCCCAAGTCCCCGCAGCATACTGGCGTGGCCCTTCGGTATCAGCCGCCCAGCTTTGCATGATGGGCTCGACCCAGCGCCAGGCTTCAACTTGCTCGTCGCTGCGCACAAACAGGTTCAGTCGCCCGTCAATCACGTCCAGCAGCAACCGCTCATAAGCGCCCACACGCTCAGAGCCAAAGCGTTTGTCAAAGTCCAGGTCCAGCTGTACGGGTGCCAGCGTCTGAGAAGTCTTTCGGTTCTGCTGTCCCTGCGCAAACAGGTGCAGTTCCAGCCCGTCTTTGGGTTGCAAATGAATCACCAGCCGATTGCCCGCGCCAAGTGGCGATTTGTAAATCGCGTGCGGCGCAGGCCTGAAGTTGACTTCAATATACGCACTGCGCCCGGCTAACCGTTTGCCCGTGCGAATATAAAACGGCACACCGGCCCAGCGCCAGTTGGCAATCTCGCAGCGCAGTGCGACAAAAGTTTCTGTGTTGCTGGTGTTACTGACGCCGGCCTCCGCGCGATAAGCCGCCACAGTGTCGCCATCTGATGTGCCCGCTGCATACTGGCCGCGCACCACATGCTGGCGCAGCGTTTCAGGCGTCCAGGCCTTGAGCGAGCGCAGCACTTTGAGCTTTTCGTCACGAATGGCATCGGCATGGGCGTTGATGGGCGGCTCCATGGCCACCGCGCACAGCAGTTGCAGCGCATGGTTTTGCACCATGTCGCGCAGCGCGCCTGTGCTGTCATAAAACGCACCGCGTTTTTCAATGCCAATGTCTTCTGCGATGGTGATTTGAATGTTGGCAATGTCCTCACGCCGCCAGAGCGGTTCAAACAGCGCGTTGCCAAACCGCAGCGCAAACAGGTTTTGCACCGACGGCTTGCCCAGGTAATGGTCAATCCTGAAAATCTGCTTTTCGTCAAACACCTTGCCCACGGCGCTGTTGATGGCGCGGTTGGATGCCAGGTTGTGGCCCAGCGGCTTTTCAAGCACCACCCGCATGTTGGGGCGCTGCATGCCTGCGGCGGCAAGCTGTTCGCAAAAAACCGTGAAAAGACTGGGCGCGGTGGCCAGGTACATGACCACCGTGTCGGCCACATGCTCTTGCAATTTACTGGCCAGTCGTGGGTAATCTGCGGCATTTGACAAGTCCATGCGCAGGTAAAACAGCAGCGCCGCAAAACGGGCAAATTCTTCTTCAGTGGGGCGCTTGGCCAACTCAACCTGGTCAAACCGTGACTTGATCAGCGCCCGGTAAGCGTCGTCCGTCATGTCATCGCGCGCCACGCCTACGATGCGCCCACCTTCGGGCAGAGATCCATGGCGGAAAGCCTGAAACAATGCAGGCAGGAGTTTGCGCCACACCAGGTCACCCGTACCGCCAAACAAAATCAGGTCAAAACTCATATCAATGGGTCACCGCATGTAATTAAGTTTCACATTATATTGACATAATGGTAACTCGCAAGCCAAAATCCACGTCTATGAACCAACTCGAAGCCCTCAAACAATTCACCACCGTGGTTGCCGACACGGGTGACTTCAAACAACTTGCGCAGTTCAAACCGCAAGACGCCACGACCAACCCATCACTGATCTTGAAGGCTGTGCAAAAGCCTGACTACCAGCCGTTATTGGCCGGTGTGGTGGGCAAGTTCAAAGGCCGGGCGCTGGATGAAGTGATGGACCGACTGCTGGTGCGTTTTGGCTGCGAGATTTTGGCCATCATCCCTGGCCGTGTGTCGACCGAGATTGATGCCCGCCTGAGCTTTGATGCCAATGCCACTTTCACGCGCGGCCAACGCATCATCGAGCTGTACCAGGCCGAAGGCATTCATATTGACCGTGTGTTGATCAAAGTAGCCGCAACCTGGGAGGGCATACAAGCTGCTGAAAAGCTGGAGCAGCGCGGCATCCACACCAACCTGACGCTGCTGTTTGCCTTTTGCCAGGCGGTGGCGTGCGGGCAAGCCAGGGTGCAACTGATCTCGCCGTTCGTTGGACGTATTTACGACTGGCACAAGAAGGCCTGTGGCACCGCCTGGGTCGAAGCCGACAACACGGGTGCCAACGACCCCGGCGTGCAGTCGGTGCGCGACATTTACAACCATTTCAAACACTTTGGCATTGCCACTGAGATCATGGGTGCAAGTTTTCGCAACGTCGGCCAGATCACAGCCCTGAGTGGATGCGACTTGCTGACCATCAGCCCTGAATTGTTGGCACAACTGGCAGCGTCGCAAGCGCCGTTAACGCAAGCCTTGAATCCAGATGCTGCCAAGTCGCTCGACTTGCCGGCGGTCAATTTTGACGAAGCAGGTTTCAGGTTCGCCCTGAACCAGGACGCCATGGCCACTGAAAAGCTGGCTGAAGGTATACGAGGTTTTGTCGCAGACGCCATCAAGCTTGAGCAGCTGATGCAGGCACTGTGATGCGTACCCGATGTGACCGCACAGCAGCTTGGGGCATGCTGCAAGCGCGTTTTGATTCCATCGGTAAAAACTTTGACTTGCGTGATGCCTTTGCATCTGAGGAGCAACGTTTTGCCCATTTCAGCCAGGACGCGCCGCATGTGTTTGCGGATTTGTCAAAAAACCTGATCGGCAGCCCCACACAAGCCCTGCTGTATGACCTGGCGCGCCAGTGCGGGCTGGAAGCTCACCGGGACGCCATGTTTGCAGGTGAAGCCATCAACACCACGGAAAACCGTGCTGCGATGCACTTTTTGCTAAGAAAACAGCCTCCAGCCCAATACATACCAGCGCAAGCAGCTATAAATAAACTAGCAGACAAGGCAGCAGAGGTAGAGGCCACGCTCCATGCCATGCTGGCCTTTGCAGAGCAGATCCGGGCAAACCAGCACATCACAGACATCGTCAACATTGGTATCGGCGGCTCAGACCTCGGGCCGCAAATGGCGGTACTGGCGCTCCATGAATTTGCCGATAAACCCAGGCGGTTTCACTTTGTGTCCAACGTGGATGGGCAAGAGCTGGCCAGCGTGCTGGCGCAGTGCCGGCCCCATAGCACGCTGTTTTTAATCGCCTCCAAAACTTTCACCACGGCCGAGACCATGCGCAATGCGCGATCAGCCAAAGCATGGTTTGAAGCGCAAGGCGGGCAGGACATTGCCAGGCATTTCGCGGCGCTCACGACCAACGTGCCAGCTGCAAACGCCTTTGGTATCGCCACAACCTTTGGCTTTTGGGACTGGGTGGGTGGGCGTTATTCGCTGTGGTCAGCGATTGGACTGCCAATTGCGATGGCGATTGGCGAGAAAGGATTCCGTGAGTTTCTGGCGGGGGCGCACGCCATGGATGAGCACTTTCAGAGCGCGCCGCTTGAGCAAAACCTGCCAGTTCGACTGGCGTTGATTGACATTTGGTATCGCAACTTCTACGGCTTTACCAGCCGGAGCGTCGCGCCGTACAGCCATCCGCTGCGGCGTTTGCCAGCCTATTTGCAACAGCTTGAAATGGAAAGCAACGGCAAGCGGGTAAACGCGCAAGGCCAGGCGCTGCCGTTTGACACCGCGCCCGTGCTGTGGGGCGAGCCCGGTACCAACGGCCAGCATGCTTATTTTCAAATGCTGCACCAGGGCACGTCGGTGATACCGGTTGAATTCATTGCTGTGAAAAAAGCGGCGCAGTCTTTGCCCGGCCATCAAAGCAAGCTGTTGGCCAATGCGCTGGCGCAAGCGCAAGCGTTGATGGTTGGTAAGGTAGATGCAGGTGGTCACAAACATTTTCCCGGCAACAGGCCGAGTACGGTTTTGTTGCTTGACGAACTCACTCCTGCCAGCCTGGGTGCGCTGCTGGCGCTGCAAGAACACCGCGTTTTTGTCAGTGGCTCTATTTGGGGCATCAACAGCTTTGACCAGTGGGGCGTAGAGCTGGGCAAGGTGCTGGCCACGGATATTGAAGAACGCATGGTGTCAGGTGATATGAGCGGGCTGGACAGCTCAACATCGGGTTTGCTAGGCAGGCTGCGAGGGGGTTAACACCCGGTCTGCTCGGGTGTCGTTGCCCTGCAAAATCCAGGCAGACGGGTTATCATTCGCCGTTCAGACTCACCAGTCTTTACAAGTTCAACACCGTCTGCATTTAAACCAAGGAGTATTTTCATGAATCGTCGTGACCTGATCGTGGGCGGCTCTGCCGCTACCGCCGCCTATTTGGCCGGCAGCTTTATGCCGCTGATCGCGCAAAACGCGCCTGATTTTGGCCAGCCCAGCGTGGCGCAAGTTGGCTTTCGCAAGCAAAAGCTGGGTGACATGGAAGTCATTGCGCTCAATGACGGCGTCGTGCGCAGGCCTTTGGCCGCAGAGTTTGTGCGCAATGCACCGCTGGCCGACGTGCAGGCGCTGCTCAAATCACAAAACCTGCCGACCGAATACATCGATATTCCGTTCACCGCGTTCTTGATCGTTGCTGGCGGTCGCCGCACCTTGATCGACACCGGCTTTGCAGACAACGGCGCGCCAACCACAGGCCGTTTGATGGCCAACCTGAACGCAGCGGGCTTCAAGGCTGACGACATCGACACCGTGATTTTGAGCCATTACCACGGTGACCACATCAACGGCGTACGCAACAAAGCTGGCCAACTGGTGTTCCCCAAAGCCAAAATCATGGTGCCTGCGGTCGAGCATGCTTTCTGGATGGACGACGCCCGCATGGCCGCTGCGCCTGACGCGATGCGTGGCGCTTTCCAGAACGTGCGCAAGGTGTTTGCCGGTTTGTCAGCAGACCAACTGGTGCAGTTTCAGGCAGGTCAGGAAGTGGTGCCCGGCATCACCAGCCTTGCCGCCTACGGTCACACGCCAGGTCATACGCTGTTTGTGGCGCAAAGCAAGGGCGAAAAGTTTGCCTACGTGGCCGACATCACCAACGTGCCGCAACTGTTTGCCCGCAACCCGGACTGGGCTGTGCAGTTCGACATGAACGCCGAGCAGGCACGCGACGTGCGCCGCAAGACCTTTGAAATGCTCGTCAAGGACAAAATGATGGCCGGCGGATTCCACTTCCCGTTCCCAGCGTTTGGCCGCATTGAGACAATGGGCAACGGCTTTGAGTTCAAGCCAGTGGCCTGATCACTGCGCTGAAATATAAAAGTCCCGCATCGTGCAAACGGTGCGGGGCTTTTTGCATTGCAGTTTCGGGCTTGGGTTGTGGTGATAAAATGACTGATGATCACGCGATCGTCAAAGTCAATAGCGCCTATGCCCGTTGAAGGCCTATCATGGCTCGGGTTTAAGCGCAACAACATCCTGAGGAGGAAACCATGAACTTCGGCCAAGCCATTTCTGTTTGTTTGTCCAACTACGCCACGTTTACAGGCCGTGCATCGCGACCTGAATTCTGGTGGTTTTTTCTGTTTCAAATTCTTGTCTCAATCGCAGCCAGCATGCTCGGCGATGTCGTCGCTGGCCTGGTCAGTCTGGGCCTGCTGTTGCCCGCGCTAGCTGTTGGTACCCGCCGACTGCACGACATTGGCAAGAGCGGCTGGTGGCAGCTCATCATGCTGACAGGTATTGGCCTCTTGGTGCTCATCTACTGGTGGGTGCAGCCGACGGCTGAAGGTGGCAATACCTATGAAGTTGCGACAACCTGATTTTTGTGGGGCGTAAAAAAGGCCGCAGCGCTTGCACGCTACGGCCTTTTTTATTTCCAAACCAGCATCAAGCTGGTTTAAGGGTGCATTACATATCCATGCCGCCCATACCACCCATGCCGCCCATGCCACCACCCATGCCGCCGCCAGCTGGGGCGTCGTCTTTTGGTGCTTCTGCAATCATGGCTTCTGTGGTCAGCATCAGGCTGGCAACAGACGCTGCGTTTTGCAGTGCGGTGCGGGTCACTTTGGTAGGGTCCAGGATACCCATTTCAATCATGTCGCCGTAGGTTTCGTTGGCTGCGTTGTAGCCGTAGTTGCCTTTGCCAGCCATCACAGCTGCAACAACAACCGACGCTTCACCGCCGCCGTTGAACACGATTTCGCGCAATGGTGACTCGATGGCCTTCATCACCAGCTTGATACCGGCGTCCTGGTCAGCGTTGTCGCCTTTGATGACGCCAGCGGTTTGCTTGGCGCGCAGCAGGGCAACGCCGCCGCCGGCAACAATGCCTTCTTCCACAGCAGCGCGGGTAGCGTGCAGGGCGTCTTCAACGCGGGCTTTTTTCTCTTTCATTTCGACTTCGGTGGCAGCGCCAACCTTGATCACGGCAACACCGCCGGCCAGCTTGGCCACGCGCTCTTGCAGTTTTTCACGGTCGTAGTCGCTGGTCGCTTCTTCGATCTGTACGCGCACTTGTTTGACACGTGCTTCGATGTCAGCAGCTGCACCAGCACCGTCGATGATGATGGTGTTTTCTTTGCCGACTTCAATTCGCTTGGCCGAACCGAGGTCAGCCAGCGTGGCTTTTTCAAGCGACATGCCAACTTCTTCAGCAATGACCTTGCCGCCGGTCAGGCAGGCGATGTCTTCCAGCATGGCTTTGCGGCGATCGCCGAAGCCTGGAGCCTTGACAGCCACCACTTTCAAAATGCCGCGCAGGGTGTTGACCACCAGCGTTGCCAGGGCTTCGCCATCAACTTCTTCAGCGATGATCAGCAATGGGCGGCCAGCTTTGGCGACTTGTTCCAGCGTAGGCAGCAGGTCACGGATGTTGCTGATTTTCTTGTCGTAGAGCAGAACAAACGGGTTGTCCAGAATGGCGGACTGCTTTTCTGGGTTGTTGATGAAGTAAGGTGACAGGTAGCCACGGTCAAACTGCATGCCTTCAACCACGTCGAGCTCGGACTCAAGAGATTTGCCATCTTCAACAGTAATGACGCCTTCTTTGCCGACTTTGTCCATTGCATCAGCAATGATCTTGCCGATGGTTTCGTCAGAGTTGGCGGAGATTGAACCGACTTGAGCGATTTCTTTGGAAGTGGTGGTGGCTTTTGACGCTTTTTTCAGCTCTTCAACCAAAGCTGTCACAGCCTTGTCGATGCCGCGCTTCAAGTCCATCGGGTTCATGCCGGCAGCAACGTACTTCATGCCTTCGCGGACGATGGCTTGTGCGAGCACGGTAGCGGTCGTGGTGCCGTCACCAGCGATGTCAGACGTCTTGGAAGCGACTTCCTTGACCATCTGCGCGCCCATGTTCTGGAGCTTGTCTTTGAGTTCGATTTCTTTGGCGACGGAGACACCGTCTTTGGTCACGGTAGGGGCGCCGAAAGAGCGCTCCAGCACCACGTTACGGCCTTTAGGGCCCAGGGTGACTTTGACGGCGTTGGCGAGAATATTCACGCCTTCGACCATACGTGCGCGGGCTTCGCCGCCGAAAACTACATCTTTTGCTGCCATGAGTGGCTCCTAAAAAGGGTTAAAAAGCTTGAAAAAGGCTAAAAATAGGTATTAAAAGTGCCTGTAGCCCAATGAATACGGGCGCAAGCAGCTATTAAATCAATAGTGACTTGAGGTGAAGAGATTACTTCTCGACAACAGCAAACAAGTCTTCTTCTTTCATGACCAGCAACTCGTCGCCGTCAACTTTGACCGTTTGGCCGCTGTATTTGCCGAACAAAACGCGGTCACCGACCTTGACGCCAACAGGCTGAATTTCGCCTTTGTCGTTCTTTTTGCCGGGGCCAACAGCCAAAATTTCGCCTTGATCTGGCTTTTCAGCGGCGCTGTCCGGAATCACGATGCCAGAAGCGGTTTTGGTTTCGTTTTCGACGCGTTTGACAATCACGCGGTCATGCAGGGGGCGAAGTTTCATGGTTTCTCCAGTTATAAAAAGGGTTTTGAGTCAAAGGTATCAGCTCTGAAAAGGCCGACACCAACGAATATCTGGCGTAGAGGTGCTGTTAGCACTCATCTCCTTAGAGTGCTAATAATAGTGGCATTTCATGACGTTTTCAAGTCTTGATGTAAATTTTTGCAGCGATCGCTGTTGCCGTGGCTGCTCCCAAAGCCTGTGCTGACCCTGGCGGTGGCTTCACTTAAAAGCTCTTTTGGCTGCATTTGTTTGATGTGGATCAACACAAGGCGTGTTAGTTGGCACTCGCGCATGATTCGTCACAGGGCAGCCATGTTGCGCTTGAACAATTGGCCCTTGTTAATGAACGGCGAGGAATTCCAATGAACAGGTCGGGTCAGGGCGAAGCGCTCTTGGCAGGTAAAAAAGGACTCATTGTGGGTCTGGCCAATGAACACAGCATTGCGTGGGGCTGTGCAAAGGAGGCGCACCTTGATGGCGCCGAACTGGTGTTGTCGTGCCTGAATGAAAAATCTCACCAATTCGGCGCGCCGCTGGCTCAGTCGCTCGGTGTTCCCTTGCTGACTTGCAACGTTGAGAAGCCTGGTGACCTTCAGTCTTTGGTCGACCAAGCCATTGCCAAGCTGGGCTCACTTGACTTTGTCGTTCATTCGATTGCCTGGGCCCCACTGGAGGAACTGCACGGGCAAGTGGTCAACAGCTCATCGGCTGGTTTTGCCCGCGCCATGGATGTGTCATGCCACTCATTTGCCCATCTGGCTCAGCGTTGCCTGCCGCACATGTCGCGAGGGGGCAGTCTGGTCACCATGAGCTATGAGGGCGCAGTCGAGGCCGTGCCGCACTATGGCCTGATGGGACCTGTCAAGGCTGCGCTCGAATCACTGGTGCGCTACATGGCGCTGGAGCTTGGGCCGAGTGGTATCCGGGTGCACGCGGTGTCCCCGGGCCCGATATTGACCCGGGCGGCATCGGGCATAGAAGACTTTGATGAATTGATGGGTAAAGCCCGCGCCAAGGCGCCGCTCAGGCGCCTGGTGACACTGGAGGAAATTGGGCGGCTGACCTCCTTTTTATGCAGCGATGCATCCACCGGTATGACAGGGCAAACCATCTATGTCGATGGCGGTTGCCACGCGGTTGCTTAAGCGATCCACCAGTCAAGCCAACAAAAGAGGTCTTATGAAAACACCACAGTCAGCTTTGCAGTCAACCGACATCAGGGTTAAAAATATTCTGGCAAAAAGCGGCTCGGGTCTGTCTCCCGTGGCGCTGTCCAAAGCCTATGCAGACTGGTTTCTGCATTTGGCGGCTTCTCCTGCCCGTCAATGGGAGCTGGGCTGCCAGGCCTTGGCCCTATCGGTTCGGACTGCAACGCAAGTCCTGATGCCAAAGGCGGCAGACAAGGCTGAATCAGACACGTCAGACCACAGGTTTGAAGGCTCGGACTGGCGTCAATGGCCCTTCAACGCATACAAGGAAGGCTTCAAGTCCGCTGAGCAATGGTGGGACCAGGCTGTTCAGGTTCCGGGCGTGTCAGCACATCACACACATATGGTTCGCTTTTATGCCCGTCAAATGCTTGATGCGCTGTCGCCGAACAACTACCCGCTGACCAATCCCGAAGTCCTGAGGAGCGGCTATTCCTCGCTGGGTCGCAGCAGAATCAAGGGCTATCAAAATTACCTGCACGACACGGCGCAACATCTGGGCGCTGGTTTGCCAAAAGGGCTCAAGCCAATGGTGCCGCTGCCTTATGCCGTCGGCAAGGATGTGGCTGTCACGCCCGGCAAGGTGGTGTTTCGAAACCATCTGATTGAGCTGATCCAGTATGAACCCGCCACCAGCAAGGTGGCTGCGGAGCCGCTGCTCATTGTGCCGTCGTGCATCATGAAGTACTACATCCTGGACTTGTCACCCGCCAATTCCATGGTTCGTTTTTTGGTGGAAAAGGGTTACACCGTCTTTATGGTGTCCTGGCGCAACCCCGATGCCGATGACAGAGATTTGGGTCTGGACGATTACCTGCAGCAAGGTGTGATGCAGGCCATGTCGGCTGTGAGCCGTCTGACCGGTGCCAAAAGGATTCACGGCATGGGCTATTGCCTGGGCGGCACGTTCCTGTCTATCGTCGCAGCCGCACTGGGCCGCAGGGACAGCACCGATCCCGCGTACAAGCGCATGCCCGTTCTGGCCAGCATATCGCTGCTCGCCGCGATGACCGACTTTACCGAGCCCGGCGAAATGGGCATTCTGATTGATGAAGATCAAGTCAAAGCGATCAAGGCCCAAATGGAGGCAACTGGTTTTCTGTCGGGCAAGCAGATGGCTGGCACATTTCAGTTCCTTAACTCGCGAGACCTGATCTGGTCACGCAATACAAAGCGTTATTTAATGGGTCAAGATGAGGTCGGCAATGACATGATGAGCTGGAACGCTGACGTGACGCGTTTGCCCGCACGCATGCATTCACAATACCTGGAGCAATTGTTTTTGCATTTCGAGCTTGCTACGGGAAAGTTCCGGCTGGCTGGTAAGTCCCTGACGCTGATGGACATCAAGGCACCCATGCTGGTGGTGGGCACGGTTCGCGACCATGTATGCCCCTGGCAGTCAGTCTACAAGGTGCATTTGCTCACGGATACCGACACAACCTTCATTCTGGCTTCTGGCGGGCACAACGCGGGCATCGTTTCTGAGCCGGGTCACCCCAAACGCAGCTACCAGACACGCCGTGTGAACCGTGGTCATGGCTGGACCGAGCCCCGGCAGTGGCAGGCTTCTTCGCCACGTCATGAAGGGTCGTGGTGGGAGCCTTTGTACGAATGGCTGCAAACGCATTCAGGCAAACAGGTAGCCGCACGCGAAATTTCTAACGCATCGAGCCTGCCCGACGCTCCTGGAGAATATGTCATGGTTCGTTACGCAGACTGAACAAGGAACAATCCCATGAATGACCTGACCGAATCCAGCTACGCTGATCCCGAATACACCGGCAACGTCCTCTACGATGAGATCCACATAGGGCAAACCGCGCAAATCATGCGGACCCTCACTCTGGACGACATCCGGGCCTTTGCTGCCGTGTCGGGTGACAACAATCCTGCCCACCTGGACCCGGCCTATGCCGACGCGACCTTGTTTCACGGCGTCATTGCCCATGGCATGTGGGGCGGCGCACTGATTTCTGCATTGCTGGGCACTGTTTTCCCAGGGCCGGGCACCATCTACCTTGAGCAGGCCTTGCATTTCAGCCGACCTGTGCGCGTCGGCGATACCGTGACTGTGACCGTCACGGTAACTGCCAGGGACAACGAGAAAAAACGCATTGATCTGGACTGCCAGGTGATCAACCAGCGCCATGAAATAGTCTTGTCTGGCGTCGCACGGGTGCTGGCGCCTACCCAGCGGGTGCGCCGCTTGAAGGTGAATGCGCCGCAGATTCAATTGTTTGATGCTGATGCGCGATTGCGCGCCCTGCTGGCGCTGGGTGCGGGCCTGCCACCCGTGCGCTGCGGCGTGGTTCATCCTTGCGATGCCGACTCGCTGCGCGGTGCGGTCGAAGCCGCACGATTGGGTTTGCTCGATGTGGTGCTCATTGGGCCTGAGACCAGGATTCGTCAGCTGGCCGAAGAAAACAGCATTGATATCGCAGGCATCGACATTGAAGCCGTCCAGCACAGCCATGCTGCAGCCGCGCGTGCGGCAGCCATGGCGGCGCGTCACGATGTCGAGGCGCTGATGAAAGGCAGCCTGCACACCGACGAACTGGTGCACGCCGTTGTGACGGAGATATCGCTGCGCACGGCGCGCCGCATGTCCCATGTGTTCCGGTTTGATGTGCCCACCTACCCCAAGCCGCTGCTGCTGACAGATGCTGCCTTGAACATCCGGCCCACGCTGGCTGAAAAGGCCGACATCGTGCAAAACGCGATTTTGTTTGCCCACATCATGGGGGTGGCGTTGCCCAAGGTCGCCATTTTGTCGGCGGTGGAAACCATCAACCCGGGCATCCCCTCGACACTGGACGCGGCTGCATTGTGCAAGATGGCGCAGCGCGGGCAGATCTCCGGCGGCTTGCTCGATGGGCCGCTGGCTTTTGACAATGCCATTTCGCCGTACGCTGCCCGCATCAAACAGATTGCATCGGACGTCGCGGGTGACGCCGATATTCTGGTGGTGCCAGACCTGGAGTCGGGCAATATGCTGGGTAAACAGTTGCAGTATTTGGGGGGTGCCACATCATCAGGCATCGTGCTCGGTGCGCGGGTGCCCATTGCCCTGACCAGCCGCGCAGATGGTGCCACCGCCCGTATTGCTTCTGCATTGCTGGCCAAACTTGTGGCCCACCACAACCGCAACCACAACCGGGGTGGCCGTTCATGACAGTGCTGGCCGTCAATGCCGGGTCGTCAACCCTGAAGTTTGCGCTGTATGCCGTAGATGACGCTGGCAACGGCCCGGTCTTGCTGTCGGGCTGTGTCGACGGACTGAACGCCGCCGGGCCGCTTGATATGTCGTGGACAGTCGGTGGAGTTTCCGACCATGAAGCCGTTCCGTGCCCGACTGACGACAGGTTTGCCAGCGCTTTGCAAGCCTTACAGAACTTGCTGACGCGTGAACATGCAGACGCTGAGTTGCGTGCTGTTGCCCATCGGGTGGTTCACGGCGGCGGGATCTATCACCAGGCGGTGCAAGTGGATGCGGCTGTGCTGGACCAACTGCAAACACTCTGTTCACTTGCGCCACTGCATCAGCCCTACAACCTTGCTGGCATACGTGCTTTTGCCAAGGTATTTCCTGATACCCCACAAATTGCCTGCTTTGACACCGCCTTTCATTCACAACTGCCAGAGATGGAATACCGTTTTGCATTGCCCGACGAATTTCTTGCTCAGGGCTTGCGTCGTTACGGCTTTCACGGTTTGTCTTACCAGTATGTGGCGCAAATTCTTTCGCGCCTGAGCCCACGCTCTAACGGCCGTATGTTGATGGCCCATCTGGGCAGCGGCGCAAGCGTCTGTGCAACCTTTGAAGGCCAAAGTCGTGCCACGAGCATGGGGTTTTCTGCGCTTGACGGACTCATGATGGGCACCCGCAGCGGGGCACTTGACCCAGGCGTGCTGCTGCACCTGCTCGCGCAGGGGTGGGACCATGCCCGGCTGGAGAGCTTGCTTTACCGGCAAAGCGGCTTGCTCGGGGTGTCAGGTCTGAGCAGTGACATGCGCCGCCTGCGCGCCAGCGACGACCACGGTGCCGCCTTGGCCATTTCCATGTTTACTTACCGGGTCATTCGTGAAATCGGTGCCCTGACAGCCTGTGTGGGTGGGCTGGATGTCCTGGCTTTTACCGGCGGTATTGGCGAGCATGACGCCATACTGCGTGCAGATGTCTGCACCCAACTTGCCTTCCTGGGCGTGCGGCTGGACTTGGGTAAAAATGCCAGCGCCAGTGGGCTGGAGACAATCTCCTTGCACGCCCATGACAGTCTGGTTGAAGTATGGCTGGTGCCTACCGACGAAGGCCGGGTGGCTGCGCAATGGGCCATCAACACGATTGCGATGCAACAGATGAATTAGAGGTTGTGGCGTCACAAAGGACTCAGGTTGTCAGTTTGTCCTACAGCAGCAAACCTGAGAGACTGATGAAATACTGTTTTACATTCCGTAAGGATGGGTTGAATTGTTGAAAGTAAAGTTATGACGAAATACCTGGGCACCTACGCCGCCATTTTTTTGACCATGTTCGTGATCGACATGCTGTGGCTGGGCGTGATTGCCAAGTCGATGTATGCCAACGCCATGGGGTCGTTGCTTAGCCCCAACCCCAATTTATGGGCAGCAGCGGCTTTTTACCTGATGTTTCCTGCGGGGTTGCTGATTTTTGCGGTACTGCCGCAAGCGGACAGCCCGGTGTGGAAGGCGGCTTTGATGGGCGCATTGTTTGGGTTTTTTGCCTATTCAACCTACGACCTGACCAATCTGGCCGTTATCAAAGACTGGCCGCTGAGCCTGACGTTCATCGACATGGCCTGGGGCACGATGGTCAGCGGCATTGCGGCGACCGTGGGCAAGCTGGCGCTGGATTATTTAAATAAATAAGCAGCTACCGTTCGGTACCGAACATATTGGTCTTTAGGCCCATGAATACGGGCGCAAGCAGCTATCAAAAAAATAGCGTTTTAACCCTCGAGAGCTGTTGTCCTACGGTTTAACGGGCTGGCGTCCTACACGCACTGTGTGTTACCTTCGCTTGCGGACATTTCTCCGGGCTTTCACCGTGACGCGAGACTTAATGGCTGTTTTTGTAGTCACCGACCCTGCCAGCTTGGCGTCCGCACCGATGTCTGGGCAGGCGCCGCCGTCGTCTGTTTTGACCCGACTTCGTCTTGAAACGCGAAGCGAACACGAAGCAGTTGAGAAAGTCCTTGATTTGATGGGCGCCACCCACATAGCGGGTGACTATCGCCAGCGGCTCGAGCAGTTTTACGGCTTTTATGCCCCTTTGGAAGCTGCACTGCAAGCGCGCTGCGCGACCCCGCAGCTGGCACCGCTGCTCTTGCGGTTGAATAAAACGCTTTTGCTTCAGCAAGACCTGCTTCACCTCGGCGTGGCGACTCCAACGCTGGCACTGTGCCGCAAGCTGCCGCCGCTTCGAACGCACGCCCAGGTGCTGGGCTGCATGTACGTGATGGAGGGAGCCACATTGGGCGGGCGGCTGATTACCCAGCACGTTCAGGCCAGGTTCGCCATCCTGCCAGCCACCGGCGGCAGTTTTTTTGAAGGCTACGGCGCTGCCACAGGGCAAATGTGGCAAGCCATGCGGCAGCTTTTGGTAAGCGGCTCGGTCGACACCTCAACTGAAAACGCCATCGTAGCCAGCGCCATTGCTACCTTCGCCAGCCTGCGCGGCTGGTGTGAGCTGACCAACGCAATCCACAACAACGAAAACGACCCTGAGGCAGAACAAAGTGCATGAAAACCTGACCGACATCGCGCGCGGGACGAATGCAGGAGCTTTTGAACCCGACATGACCCGCGCTGCCCCCTGGGACACCCAGCCCTACAGCACCAAGCGCGATGGCCTGACGCTCATCAACTGCGATGCAGAGCCGGTTCGCACGCCCGGGTGCATTCAGGCACACGGTGCGTTGCTGGTATTGCGGCTGGCAGACTTGTCGATATTGCAGGCGAGTGAAAATACGCAGGCGATTCTTGGACATGCAGCGTCAGGGCTGCTGGGTAAAAGCGTGGCGGTGGTCGTCAAGACTGAAGGTGAGGCTCGGCTGCGCAGCATTTTGACCAGCGACCCGACTGATCACAACCCGATCTACGCCTTCAGCTTGCCCGCAGGCGAGCAGGTTGCCGCGATGGATGTGACGCTGCACACGATTGATGGCTTGGTGATGCTGGAGTTCGAGGCCACTGGCCGCAGCGAACCAGCCAGCGACCCCTTGGCACCGGGGCCGCGCAAGCAGCCTGACTACTACTCGATCATCAAAAAAACCGTGACGCGCCTGCAGGCGACCGTTTCACTGCAAACGTTTTGCCAGGCACTCACCGACGAAGTGCGGCTGCTGTCCGGCATGGACCGGGTGATGGTGTATAAATTTCACGCCGATTTCCACGGCGAGGTGTTTGCCGAAAGCCGCCGAAGCGATCTGTCGCCTTGGTTGGGTTTGCACTACCCGGCTGAAGACATTCCAAAACCAGCGCGCGATATTTTTACCAAAACCTGGATTCGCCCCGTGCCAGACATCAACGGCACACTGGCTGAAATGGTGCCGCTGGCCAACCCCGACACCGGCAAACCCGTCGACATGACGTTTTGCGCGCTGCGCGGTGTGTCGGTCATGTACACCGAATATCTACAAAACATGGGCGTGTCGGCGGGTCTGACGATGGCGCTGCGCCGGGACAACGTGCTGTGGGGACTGATAGCTTGCCACCACTACAACGGCCCGCTGCATGTGCCGTATGAGTTGCGCGCTGCGTGTGAGTTTTTGGCGCAGATCGGCTCATTGCAGCACCAAGCGGTTGAAGACCGCGAAAACGCGGCTTACCGCCTGAAGTTGGAAGACGTGAATCAGCAGTTGCTGACCATTGCCACGCAAGAAGGCGGGCTGGCGTCAATGACCGACGGCGTGCCGTCCCTGTTGGGCGCCATGCACGCCAGCGGCGCGGCGCTGTACCACCGCGACAGGTGGTGGCGCGTGGGCCAAACGCCCAACGAAAACCAGTTGGAGGCACTTGGTAACTGGCTGGTTGACAGGCTTGATGCAGACTCACTCGTCAGTCCGTTGTATGCCACGCACTCGCTGTCTAGAGAATACCCGCCCGGGGCTGCCTTTGCTGACGTAGCCAGCGGCTTGCTGGCCGCGCCCCTGTCACGCAGCGGCCAAAACATGATGATGTGGTTTCGGTCTGAAGTTAGAAAAACCGTTGACTGGGGCGGCAACCCGCACGACAAGCCACACGTTACAGGTCCGCACGGGCCGCGTTTGACGCCGCGGCGCAGCTTCGAGCTGTTCAGCGAGTCGGTGCATCAGCAGTCCCTGCCGTGGCTGCAAGTCGAGATTGACGCGGCATCCCGGCTACGCGCTTTGATCATGGAACTGGTGATTGTTCGCGCTGAGCGGATCGCGGGCCTGAATGCCGACCTGGCGCGAAGCAATGAAGAGCTGGACGCCTTTGCCTATGTGGCCAGCCACGACTTGAAAGAACCGTTGCGCGGTATTCATAAATACGCGCATCAGCTGATGGAGGCCATACCCGCCAACGACGAAGAAAGGCGCAAGCTCGATGGCCTGATGCGTTTAACGCTGCGCATGGACAGCCTGCTGGATTCGCTGCTGCATTTTTCACGCGTCGGGCGTGAAGAGCTGACGCTGGAAACCGTTGACCTGAACGACGTGCTGGCCGATGCAATTGAAATGGTCGGCTCCCGCACGGAAGACAGTCGCACGCAAATTGTTGCGCCACGGCCGCTGCCGCTGATCCTGTGCGACCGGGTTCGGGTTCGCGAAGTCCTGGTTAATTTATTGTCGAACGCGCTGAAGTACAACGGTAAAGACGCCAAACGTGTGGAGGTAGGTTTTATAGATTCGCATGAATCAGCGCTTCGCTCAAACTTTCCTGAGTCAGTCGCCCGGCAGACGGTGTACTACGTCAAAGACAACGGCATCGGCATTGCACCGCGCCATTTTGACCAGGTGTTCAAAATGTTCAAGCGCTTGCATGGCCGCGAAGAATATGGCGGCGGCACGGGCGCGGGCCTGACGATTGTGCGCAAGCTGGTGGAGCGGCATCGCGGCCAGGTCTGGCCTGAATCCACCGTCGGCGAAGGCACCACGTTTTTCTTCACCCTGAGTGCAAGCGATGACGCCCAGCTTACCTGAATCATTGGCCGCACCGATCCTGGTGGTGGAGGACTCTGACGAGGACTTCGACACCCTGCTTGATGCTGCGGCCGCTGCGGGTGTGAAGCGAACCATTGTCCGGGCTGCCTCGGGTGGTAACTGCCTGGCGATACTGCGTGGGGAAGTCGAGTTTCTACTGCCCCAGTTACCAGCGCTTATTTTGATGGACCTCAACTCCCACGGTGTCGATGGCCGTGAAGCGCTGGTCGCCATCAAAACGGACGACAGCCTGAAAGAAATCCCGATGGTGGTGCTGACAACGTCGGCCAACCCAAAGGACGTGGCATTTTGCTTTCAGGCCGGTGCCAATGCGTACCACGTCAAGCCAGTGCGCCACGACGAGTATCTAAAACTGCTGGGCTCTTTATTGCATTATTGGCTCGACAGCGTGACGCCGCGCGCCACGAGGGTGAGGGTTGATTGATGCAGCGGCTCGAAAAAGAAGTACTGAAACCGTGGCGAGTTTTTATCATTGACGACAGCCCGGATGACCGTGCCGAGATCCGCCGTATGCTGCTGACCGGTTCGGAGCGGCGCTTCACATTTGTAGACGCTGATACGGCTGATACCGCTATCAAAGCCGTTTTGGCAGCAAGGCCGCCGCCTGACTGCATTGTGCTGGACTACAACCTGCCGGGTATGGAGGCACCTGAGGTACTGGCGGCGCTGACGGGGTCAGACGGCATGCCGCTTTGCCCAGTGGTGGTCGTAACGGGAGGCGCCAGTCGGGAAGAAGGCCGGCGCGTGCTTCGTGCTGGCGCGCAAGACTACATCGGCAAAGACTGGAGCAGCCCGCATGCGCTGAACCGGGCGATTGAAAACGCCTGTGAGAGCTGGGCGATGGCGCGCGAACTGCGCGAGCGCAAAGACGCGCTGCGGCTGGTGACAGACCGCGAAACATTTCGCAGCGTGTTTGGCGATGCAACCCGTGGTGTGACGGACGCGCAGGCTCTGATACGTGTGGCCTCGCACATGCTGGGTCTTCACTTGCAAGTTAACCGTGTCATGTATGGCGAAGTCACATCCGATGCGCATGTCGTGGTCGGACAAAGTTATGTCAATGGCCTGCATCAGATGGAAGGGATATACCGCCTGGAAGACTACGGCCCCAAGCTGCTAGCTTTGTTTGAGTCGGGAGAAAACCAGGTGATGCCTGACGTGCCGAATGATGCTGGTTATTCAGACACCGAAAAAGCGGCATATAGCCAGTTGAAAATTGTCGCCAATTTGGGGATTCCCATTTTGAAAAATGGCAAGCTGGTGGCTGTGCTGGGCATGCATCAAACCGTACCGCGCCGATGGACGGACGATGACATCGCCATCGCCAGAGAAATCGCCGAGCGCACCTGGGTAGCGGTAGAGCACGCACGGGCAGAGCAAAAACTACAGGCCAAAGAGGTTCAACTGTCGCAAATGCTGCAGAAGATGCCGTCGTTCTCTGCGGTGCTGGTGGGGCCTACCTTTATTTTTCAGATGGTCAATGAAGCATATTTCGATCTGGTCGGCCGCGGCCCAGAGATCGTCGGAAAAACAGTTCTTGAAGCCCTGCCTGAGCTTGCAGATCAGCCATTTCCGTCCTTGTTAGAGGAGGTTTACCGAACAGGCAAACCGTTCGAAGCCAAAGGCATGGTGGTCAAACTGCCGAGGGGGCCAAGTGCCCACCTGATCGATTTTTTTGTTGATTTTGCCTATCTGCCCTTGCTGGATGCAACTGGACAAGTCTCGAGTATTTTTATTCATGGTGTAGACCGCACTGCTGAAGTGCGGGCCGCTCAGGCGCTCGCGCAAAGCGCGCGTGAGTTGCGCAGCGTGACCGAAAATACGCCTGATGGCTTGGCGCGGTTTGACCGCCAGATGCGCCATGTTTTTGTCAACTCGGTGATTGAAAAAATCTCTGGCCACTCGGCTGCAGACTTGCTGGGTAAAACCCATCGGCAACTGGGCGTGCCGAAAAAACGCTATGACGCCTGGGAAAAAGCGATTCGTCATGTGTTCGACCATCAAACCGACATATCGCTGGATTTTTCTTTGGGCACACCGCATGGTGGCCTGCGCCACTACGCTTGTCGGCTGGTGCCTGAGTTCAATGAGGCTGGGCAGGTCGAGTTCGCACTCGGCGTGACGCACGACATCACCACCCGCCGGGACTACGAGCAGCGCTTGCTGGAGCAAGACTTGCGCAAAGACGAATTTTTAGCAACGCTGGCGCATGAGCTGCGCAACCCGCTGGCGCCCATACGCACGGGTTTGCAGTTGCTTAAATTTGCGCCCCGGGCAGAAGACGTTGCTGCGCGTACCCTGCCCGTGATGGAGCGCCAGCTCGGACAACTGGTGCGCCTGGTCGATGATTTGCTCGATGTGTCGCGCATCAGCAGCGGCAAGATTGTGCTCAAGCGCCAGCGACTGTCGTTTCAGGACATTGCCGCTGCCGCCCTGGAGGCGTCGCGGCCGGTGATTGACGCGGCTGGCCACACGCTCACCATCGACTGGCCGAATGAGGTTGTCTGGCTGGACGCAGACCCGACCCGCCTGACGCAAATTTTCAGCAACCTGCTCACCAATTCAGCCAAATACATGCAAGCCGGTGGGCAGATCACGTTTTCTGCACGCCAGCGCTCTGACAGCATTGTTGTGGCGGTACAAGACACCGGCATGGGCATACCCGCTGACATGCTGGGCCTGGTGTTTGACATGTTCACGCAGATCAACCGTACGCTGGACCGCGCTCAGGGCGGCCTGGGCATTGGCCTGTCGCTGGTCAAGAAGCTGGTTGAAATGCATGGCGGGTCAGTTCAGGCCAGCAGCGGCGGCATTGACCTGGGCAGCACCTTCACAGTTGTTTTGCCGACGGTTATGGCATTGGCCGTTGAGCCTACAGCGCCCGAGCCTGTTGCGGCAGTGGCAGGGTCTGCCAGGCACAGGATTTTGGTGGTCGATGACAACATTGACGCTGCCGAAACCATGGTCATGCTGCTGGATTTGTCAGGCCACGATGCACGCGCAGCCTTCGGTGGCCAAGAAGCGCTGGACGTAGCATGGATGTTTCAACCCGAGGTGGTGTTTCTCGACATCGGTTTGCCGGGCATGAACGGCTACGAGGTTGCGCAGCAATTGCTGGCTCACCCAGCGACAGCATCGGCAAAACTGATCGCCCTGACCGGCTGGGGCACTGAAGAAGATGTCCGCAAAGCAAAAATGGCTGGCTTTCACGCACACCTGACCAAGCCAGTGGATCCAAATGCCGTAGACGCGATATTGGCGACGGTTTTACCAGAGCGAGTCAGCGACTGATTCATGCCCTCTCAACCGTTTGAAGATCATGCCAACTATTTCCGCTACCCATTTGTCTTCGCTGTCCGACGCTTCATCGACCGCATCAGACAGCTTGAATGACCGGCTGGCCGAGGCCGCCAACTATGCATTGCTGCGCCGCTTGATGCCCGTTCTGCGCCACGATGTGGCAGGTGCCATGCAGCCGGTACGCATGCTGCTGATGGTGTTGGAGCGGCGTATCCAAGCCCCTGAGCCAGACCTCGCGGCAATCACTAAAAACGTCGCATCACTCAGTGGCCTTGCCAAGCAAGCCACCACCGACTGTATTGGTGCGCTGGAGTGGATAGGGTCAAGCCAAGACGCCAAGGTCAGCTTGCGAAGTAGCGTGGACGAGGCCATCAAACTGCTGGCCATGGAGCTGTTTGCCAATGGGCTTGAGCTCGTCAACGGCATTACCGACGAATCAGCCACTGCGTCACAAAGCTTTCTGCACAGCGTTTTGATGGGCGCGCTGCTGGCGTTTTGTGACCAGCGCACGCAAGGCAGCGCCTTGCAAGTCACCTACATCGCCGCAGACAGCCATCAAAGTGGCCAACTGCGTCTTGAGATGTTGCCAGGCGTCGCAAGTAAATCACCAGCATCACTGGACATCGTTCGCAAATACCGCCTGATTGACTGGCCTGATGTTCAGGCCATGGCCAAGTCGCTGAATGTGAGGCTGGAGCGTGGCGATGGCTGGTTGACGCTGGGTTTGCCTGTAGATTAGAGGCCAGCTGCAGCCCGCAAGGCAGCAGCTTTGTCGGTACGTTCCCACGTGAACTCAGGCTCGTCCCGTCCAAAGTGACCATATGCCGCCGTCTTCTCGTAAATCGGACGCAGCAAATCGAGCATTTGAATGATGCCTTTGGGGCGCAGGTCAAAGTGCTCTTGCACCAGAGCTGACAGCTTTTCGTCGCTGATCACGCCGGTGCCTTCGGTGTAAACCGTGACGTTCATCGGCTTGGCCACACCAATGGCGTACGCCACTTGAATCTGGCACTGCTTGGCCAGACCTGCAGCGACGATGTTTTTGGCAACGTAACGTGCGGCGTAAGCTGCAGAGCGATCAACTTTCGATGGGTCTTTGCCGCTGAAAGCGCCGCCGCCGTGCGGGCAGGCGCCGCCGTAGGTGTCGACAATGATTTTGCGTCCGGTCAAGCCGCAATCGCCCTGTGGGCCGCCAATGACAAAACGGCCTGTGGGGTTGATCAAATACTTGGTGTTGGCCGTCAGCATGCCTTTTGGCAACACGGGTTTGATCAGCTCTTCAATGATGGCTTCATTGAACGATGCCTTCATTTTGTGCGCTGTCTCGCTTTGGTCTGGGCTGTGCTGGGTGGACAGCACCACGGTGTCGATGCTGTGCGGCTTGCCGTCCACGTACCGCATCGTCACCTGGCTTTTGGCATCTGGGCGCAAGAAGGGCAGCTTGCCGCTTTTACGCAACTGCGCCTGGCGCTCAACCAGACGGTGGGCGTAGTAGATTGGTGCGGGCATCAGCTCTGGCGTTTCGTCGCAGGCGTAGCCAAACATCAGGCCCTGGTCGCCCGCACCGGTGTTCAGGTGGTCGTCGCTCGCGTGGTCAACACCCTGGGCGATGTCGTTGCTCTGCTTGTCGTAGCAAACCATCACGGCGCAGCCTTTGTAGTCGATGCCGTACTCGGTGTTGTCGTAACCGATGCGCTTGATGGTGTCGCGTGCGACCTGAATGTAGTCAACGTGGGCGTTGGTGGTGATCTCGCCTGCCAGCACCACCAGACCGGTGTTGGTCAGCGTCTCGGCTGCCACGCGGCTCAGGGGGTCTTGCTTGAAGATTGCGTCAAGAATCGCGTCAGAAATCTGGTCGGCTACCTTGTCGGGGTGGCCTTCAGAAACAGATTCAGAAGTAAATAAAAAGTCGTTCGCCATGAAAGTACACTCCATAAAGTTGCTGGGCGCGTTGCCAGCGGAATGCATTGGCGAACGCTTTAGCAGTTGGGTTTAACGTCGCCCTGCAAGTTGTTCAAAAAACTCGGCGACGCCCTGATTATATGACGCGCCAAATGACCTGGTTTTATCTCCATTGATGCTCTGGATATTTCGTTTTTTCTCGGTCTGGCCACTGCGCGCCTTGCATGCGCTGGGCGGCGCGCTGGGTTGGGGCGTCTGGTTATGCAGCCCGGGCTATCGTCAGCGCTTTCGTGCCAATGTGCTTCAGGCCGGTTTGAGCTTTGACGTGGCTAAACCCGCCATTGCCGAGGCCGGCCGTTTTGTCGCCGAGCTGCCCAAACTGTGGCTGCGACCTTTGGATGCATCGTGTCTGGCCGATGTGCAGATGCTGGGTAACAACCATGCGCAAGAGGCTTTTGCCCAAGGCAAGGGCGTGATTTTTTTCGGCCCGCATTGCGGCAGCTTTGAACTGGGACCGCAAGCACTGGCTGAAATTCATGGGCCCATCACGGCGATTTATCGACCTGCGCGCCAGCCAGCGTTGGCCGCGATTGAGCTGACCACCAGGCAGCGGCCATTGTTCAAGGTGCTGCCCGCATCCCTTAGCGCCATCAAGGCGATGCACAAAGCCCTCAAGGCCAACCAGGCTGTGGCGCTTTTGACTGATCAAGTGCCACCTGAGGGCTTGGGACTGTGGGCACCTTTTTTTTGCAAACCGGCTTACACCATGACACTGGCGGCGCGTCTGGCGTTGCAAACGGGCGCGGTGTTGCTGCCGGTGAGTTGTGAGCGCTTGCCGAAAGGGCGCGGCTTCATCGTTAAAATCCGCCCCGCAGTTGAGTTGGGCGGCAATTCTGACCTTTTGAGTGCTGTGACCCGCATCAACCAGGCGATCGAAGCGATTGTGCTGAGCCAGCCCGGCCAATACCTGTGGGGCTATGGCCGCTACAAAACACCCCGTAAAGACGCGCCAAAAAAGGATTCAGTTTGAGAACACCGCGCCAATGGGCGAGCTATCTTTTCACCCGCAGCGGTATCTTGTTCATGCGCATGCTGGCCATGCTGCCCCTTGGCGTGGTGCGAGCGATGGGCAAACTGCTCGGCTGGGTGCTGTATGTGCTGGTGGCGTCGCGACGCCGGGTCGTGACCATTAATTTGACGCTCTGCTTTCCGGAGCACTCAGAACGCGAAATCAAAGACCTGACGCGCCAAACCTTTGTTTATTTTGCGCAGGCCTGGCTGGACCGAAGCTGGGTCTGGCATGCGCCGCGCAGCTGGATTTTGCGGCGTGTCACGCTGACAGGCGCAGTGCATGAAATGACGGGCCATGAACCTACGGTGGTTTTTGTTCCGCATTTCGTCGGCATGGACGCCGCCTGGGGCGGCCTGGTGCTGCGCCACCCGCGTGAGTCAACCACCATTTACACCGACCAGTCAAACAAACTGATTGACCGCTGGATCCTGCGTGGCCGCAGGCGCTGGGGTCACATGCACCTGTTTGGGCGGATTGAAGGCATCAAGCCCATCCTGGCTGCGACCCGTGCGGGCAAGCCGCTCTACCTGTTGCCCGACATGGACTTTGGCCCGCAAGAGTCGATCTTCGTACCGTTTTTTGGCATCCCGACAGCCACTGTGCCGTCACTGGCACGCTTTGCCCGGCTGGGGCGCGCCAAGGTGGTGCCGGGTATTGTCACCATGACGGCGACGGGCTATGAAGTGAAGATTTTGCCCGCCTGGGAGAACTTTCCGACCGATGACGTGGTGGCCGACACGGCGCTGATGAACGAGAAGCTGGAGGGCTACATCCGGGCGCAGCCTGCGCAGTACTTTTGGGTTCACAAACGGTTTAAAACCCGGCCTGAGGGTGCGCCAGAGGTGTATTGAGCCCCAAAAACGCTCTTAAAGGCCGATTTTAGGTGCCAAATTGACCCCTAGACCAATAAATACGTGCGCAAGCAGCTCCTGAAATAATAGCGATCAAGCGACCAGAAAATCCTGTAAATGCTGCGCCACCAGCGCTGGCTGCTCGTGAATGATCCAGTGCGTGGCGCCTTCGATCTGCTTGAGTTCCATGCGGGGCACGTAGTCGGCCAAGCCGTCCAGCAGCCCAGGCGGCAAGGCAATGTCCCCCATGCCCCACAGCACCAGCATACGCAGGCGCACGTCAAGCAGCTCACGCGGGATGACCAGGCTGGCAATCTCCGGCCCAGGCCGCAGCGGCGATGCGCGGTAATAGTTAAGCGGCCCCGTCAAGCCGCGCTGCCAGACTTCACGGTACTGGGCGCGAACGTCGCCTGTCAGCCAGTCGGGTGCAACACGTGGGCCCTTAACCTCGCCGTTGTTGCCTTTGACGCTGCTGAACGGCATGAAAAACTCAAACAATCGCCGAAAGTCATCTTCTGCCAGCAGGCTTGAGGCATCGGGTCGAATCAAAAAGTTCATGTACGCGCTGGCAGCTTGCTGGGCGGGTGAGTGCTGCAATTCCCGCAAAAATGTGCCGGGATGTGGTGAATTGACGATCGCCAGCTTTTTGATGAGCTGCGGCTGGCTGGCCGCCAGGTTCCACGCCACTGCGCCGCCCCAGTCATGCGCCACAAGACACTCAATCTGACCGCCTTCGCTTTCAATCAGCCCCGCGATATCCTGCACCAGATGTTTGGGTCGGTAGGCGCTCACATCCGTCGGCGCACTTGACAACTCAAAGCCGCGCAGGTTGGGCGCTACGCAGCGGTAGCCGCCATTTTTGGGCTGGGCAAAGTGCGCCAGCAAACCGTCCCAGACAAACGCCGCTTCTGGAAAGCCGTGTAAAAACACCAGCACCGGGCGGCCTTTTTCGCCTGCACTGCGGCAGGACAGGGTGATGCCGTGGGGAAGTTCAATTTGGAAGGTATTCATTAAAGCCAGTCCAAACCTCGACCAATGACCAGCTCTGTCATTTCCGCATGATGCGTGCTTTTCATTGGGATGAGTTTTGTTTGGAAATCGTGAGACATGGCTAGCGCAATAACTTCATCGGCGTTGTCATAGGTCATGACGAAATCACCCGCAATATTCGTACAAAAATCAAACAGAGCTAAATGGTTCAGGTCAAAAAATGTATAAAGCCGCCGCCCCGCATTTTTTCCACCAGCGGTATAGGGCGGATCTACAAAAAAGACACAGGCTGAATCAGCTTGATAAATTTTTGCTGATTGCAATGCGTCCCCACACAACACAGTCAAACGCTGCCTGACAGCATGTAAAGTCAAAAATCGTTTGGCCAATGTTTGTGGATACCACCGCGATGAGATGCCTTTGCCAGCCTCGCCCGATTTGATCAGACCAGAGCCAGCTGCCAATATGCCGCCATGAAAGGTGCGGTTGCGCAAGATAGTCTGGAAGGCGCGTTGCAGCGTGTTCTGTGCAGTATTGGCCAATTCTGCTTTGACATTTTCAACGGTTAAATCGAATCCAAGTATTTTTTCTGCCAATAAAGGTGCATCACCTGCAGTAACGACTTGCCAGACTGCGGCCACGTCTGGGTCGAGCTCAATCAATACAGCATGGTCAGTCCAGCCTTCGCATACTGCCGTCAATGCAATGGTGGCGCCACCAGCAAAGGGTTCTACCAAGACCTGTGGCTTCTTGTCCAGGCTGCGCATCCATTGGCGAAATGCAGGAACAAACCATGTTTTACCGCCCGGGTAGCGAAACGGGCTTCTCTGCGGCACTGAGGCCACATTGACAGGGCTTGAGGGCTGGAATCGGCTTGATTCAGCCAGCGTGAAAAATTCCTGCTGCATATTGAGCCTTAAAAAGGCTTGTCAATCAGTTTATTGTGAGGCGCTGTGACCAGGCGCTCATCCAGTTTGTTTTGTAACTGATCCATAAATTGACTCAGCGGGCCGGCTTTCGTGGTGGTGATTTTGAGCAGCGCTTCGTTAAATTGGGTAAAAACTTCATCAACTTTGGTCAACTCATACTTTTGCAAAGCTTCGTTTAAAACCAGATCGTAAACAAACCACGCAACAGCAGCATCCTTTTTGGCTACTCGTTCAAGGGTTGGCAGGGTGTCAAAAAAAGCTTTGCTTAAAGCGACCGCAGATTTTTTGCCCCACTCGTTCATGATGCCTCCTTTGAACATCAACTGCGGCGCAAGTCGCTTGCGTGAAGAAGACAAATAATCGGGGCGAGGGTAGTTTGGCTGTGCCCTCCAGTCCATTTCTTGACGTTTGGCGGGCGCTGCCATGAAATGCTCGAAAGGTTCGCGAACATTGCCCGAGATGTAAACCGCTTGCACCTCAAGCGCACCGAAGTCGATGATTTTTTCGTTCGCGTCATAAGCCACAAGTACGACATCGATATTGCCTGCTGATTTTCCATACCCGTCTGTCAAACGCACTTCTGTCAAAGAACTCCAGGAAACCCCCTCGTCAAAGAAGAAGCTGGCCGCGTCAGATGTAATCAGCCAGTCTTCGCGAAACCGCACAGGACAGGTGATCGCGGGAGCGCCTGCATGAAACACGCTGCAAACACCCAGCGGATTTTTTGCTTTGTCTTTCGTGCAATTGGGTACGTTGTTGTTGTACGGGCAAAGCTGGTTTTTACGCGCTGAAATGGCTTTGGCGCTTTGGTTATTGACTGGATAACCAAATACTTCCGCGAGGGGATGAAGTTTTATTTGCATAGGTCAATTTATCACTGCAAAGGCCGCATGGCGTTTCCATCAAAGTTGGTTTATAGAAAAAAATCAAAATTACTGATTTAATATGCTATTTAATCAGGAGCTGCTTGCGCCCGTATTCATTAGTTTAAATGCGTATTTGATGCCTATTTTGGCGCTGTTTTGGCCTCTGGATGGAGCCTGTCAGAAATTTTGTGTTTGAGGCATACCATTCCCCCAAAGGAGTTACATGCCCCGCACTACAACCAAGTCCGCTGTCAGCGGCAAATCGGCACAGCCGCAAATTTCAGCCAAGCTACT
>JBILXX010000099.1:0-12423 GCA_044378095.1 Polaromonas sp. | reverse complement strand
TGATGCTCCGGAAAATCATTTGCGTTTGCCCATCGGCGGTGCCGATGAATTGACCAGGCGCGTAGGGCGGGGGAAGCAGCCGATCGATAGGGTTCCGGCCATTGCGGATATCACTTCCCACACTTCCCACACTTCCAAAGCTTCTACCAACAGAATCCCAAGAATAGCCCACGAGATATTTCTCCCATAGCAAGGCCGCGGCTTAGCCGTGACAAAAAGCGACATGCATGAGCCCATGCAAATAGCGCGTACTCATAAGCCAACGCAAATACCGCACCAAGTCGGATACGGGTTTACCCCGCCGGGTTTGGCGCCCTGCGATCTGCCCGAAATGACTGGCTGGCGCGCGACGCAAGCTGTCACACGTCTGAAACATGCCTGTTGTAGGCCCAACTCAGCCGCAGAGCCCTTTTGTTTTTCTGGATTTGGCTGCTGGCAGCGGGCGGCAGATGTAGTTACATTTTTTAACAGCACATCATGCAAGGAAAAGTGAATGGTCATTTCTTATTCGGCGTACAGGGTGATGGCGACGGCGCCCATGTTGTTGTCAGGCCGTTGCTGGCGATTTTTGACCCTTTGGGGCACTGTTTTTATGGCTATTTTGGCCTCTAGCCCATGCAATACGGGCGTAAGCAGCTACTGAATTAATAGCAATTTTCACCAGGAGTCTGGCTCCCAAACTGCTGCTGGCTCGCCTCATTGGCAGAAAAATGCCAGCCGGACTCAAGCGCTGTAATTTGCAGGCCTGCCAGCGATTCGCATCGTGAAGACTTGGCCCCAACGGGTGCCATCTAGATGGCGGTTTGGAGCAAAAAGCATCGCCATTGGGCGGTGCTGCGGCATGTTGACAAGCTTCCCGTCAAATAAGGCTCTTATTTTGACGACACCTTGCGACTGACCCCTCAACCGTTCAGGCCAAAGCTGGCCGGGGCCGCGCTTGTTAGGCAGCGCTCGTTTTAATCAGCACTTAAGGCAATATGCGTTTCGGACTTGGCGGGGCTTTGGGTTGCGGCCTTGGCAGCCCATATTTATTTGCGATGAAGTCAGCCAGCGAAGTGGTGGGCCAATTGTCGAATCTTGCAGCCCATTGCTCTACTTCATTTGTAAACCAGTCATCACCGGGCAGCACACTTTGCGGGGGCGCCGTTTGCTTGTATTTAGCGTAGGCCTCGGTTATGACTGTTTGGTCAGCCTCCGTAAGGCCGACCCGGGGCTCATTCCAATAATGGGCCTCTGGCCAGGGCGCCCCCCGGCCAAACTTACGCCGGACTGACCTGCAGGACGGCGAGCCCTTCTGGAAAATTGTCCGGCGAACCACTCTAACTCGTTCGCGCCACCCGGGTTGGCTTGCCTGTAGTTTGCATAGGCCTCGCTGATCCGTTGCTGATCTTCCGGGCTAAGTTGCAGCAATGAGTCACGGGTCCAGTAGTGTGATTGTGTAGTGGGGTCGGAATTGATTTCGCCGTCAGCCTCACCGGCGGACTCTTCTTGATTAGCGCGCATGACCCCCCCTGCTGCTATTAACTGCTCTTTCGGGGAGCCATTGCCACCCGCTACGGTTCTCCCTTTTTTTGAGTCAAGGCCTGGCGCAACCGCTCCGCCCAAAGGATCTGGCCCATTGGGAGCCGGCGTGGGATTTTTGAGGGGCCCTAGATCTTGCCCGCTGGGCGTACGACCCGTGTGGCTTGGCAGCTTGAGATCATGACCACGGCGGCGGTTGAAGGCATTTGACTCAAGGTCGCGATTTGCATTCGATTTGGCCGAGATATTGACCGCGGCACCGCCCAAGGGGGCGTTGGCTATCAATTTATCCAGGTCTTTGACCTTTGCCAGCATCGCCTTGTTGAGCCACGCCAGATCATTACCCACCTTGTTTTGATGCTCCTTGAGCTTCTCGGCATCGAACACCAGCCTCGTCTACGGGTCTTTGATGGAGCGCAAGTTGTATGTCTGCATCACCCCCTTGAGTGCAGCTAGCTGGCTGGTACGGTCAAGATGGCGCTGCCAACTCTGAAAGGTACTGTCGACTTCGTTATACGCTTTGCTGGCACCCTCGGGCTCACGCCCTTTAAGACTTAACGCTTGAAGCTGCTGGCGCCGGGCTGTAATCTGCGCATGATTTTCTTGCTCTACCTGCGTGAAGGTACCTCTTGCCTTGTTATAGAAACCCAGGTAGGTGGCTGCGGCATCTGGGGCTGGCAATTTGGCGGTGGGCTGTGTGACGGGCTTGGTGAATGTATTGACGTTGGGCGTGTTCTGCTGTCTAGCCAACCGACCCAGCTTTTCTGCCTGTGCCTTCACAATGCCCTGAGCATAGTCGTCGCCGGGGGTTGACTCTAAAACCTGCAGGGATGCTGTGAGGTCCTTTGTAGCTTCATCAATGCTTGTTTGCAGCGGTTGCCTTCTTCGAACGGTTGCTTCGGCACCGCCGGGATCTGATGCTGGGGCTTGGCTCTGCCCAGCGCTGGCGTTCTTGAGTACCTGCAGCATGGCTGCGTCTTTTTTCTCGCGCGTCATGCCGCTTTTGTCGATGCGCTGCAGTGACGCAATCATTCGACGGATCCGCACTTTTTCTGAATTGCCAAGCTGATAGCCTTTAGCGAAAGCTGCTGCTCCGACGACAACAGGTGCCAGCAAGGTAGTTGCCCCGGTAGTCCCCAAAAATGCGGCGACAGTCTGCTCCCCAGCCGCCAGAATGGGCGCGATGGCCTTCACGCCGCCGCCAGCCAAGAGCGCAGCAGCTATGAGCGCCGCAACATCTTGGTTTTGCGCCAATGGGTCAATCGCAGCATTGGCTTGCAACAGGGGGGCTTCCGGAAAGGCAGACTGATGGGGGATGGAACTCCTGGCATTTGCGCCGTCAACTGAACGAATTGCCATGAGCCAAACCTTTCGAAGTCATCGCCGAGAGGCAAACAAACTGACGACGCAAGCCTCAATATGAAGGGGCTTTCAGTCTGTTCGATGTAAGTTGATCATATAGGCGTGACTGAATGGCGACAATCGCCTTGCCTGCCCGGGGTCAGTCAGATTCCCAACCGGGCTGGCCTTCAACGCAAAAACTGGTTTAGCGGTTTTTTTCAAGGCTTGGGGGGCGTTGCGAACCAGGCCAACACTGCTGTACTTCTTTAATGCCCCAACTGACGCCATAGCGATTGGCCAAACTGGCGATGAAGCGGCGCTCCAGCGCCGTCACGGTGCTGCCACTGTCGTAACGTTGTGTGGCTGTAAAAACAGCATGTCAGGCCCGCCAGCCCGTCAAAGCCGCATCAAAAAGCGACCCGAAACCCCAAAAACAGCATTTTTAGGGTATCAAATCGGCACCCAAGCCAATAGATACGGGCGCAAGCAGCTACTAAATAAATAGCAACTAAACAGCCGCCAAGCGCTGTATCGGGAAGCGGCAAGGGTCCCCTCCGATGATTCACTGTCCACTTTGGCCCGACGGCCATTAGTCATAGAGAAATCCGCAGGGGCTGCCCAGTGCGCACGACCATGTCAATCAAGGCGTCAACCGTAAATTTGCTGTTTTGATGCCGCACCACATCGGACACGCGGGGGCGGGACACCCCCAGCACGCTGGCTGCCTTGGCCTGCGTCAGGTTTTCTTGCACCATCCACTGGGCCAGGGAGTCCATCAACTGTGTTTTGATGGCCAGCTTTTTCGCAATCACTTCCCGCGTCTGGGCTTGCAGGGCTTTGGCTTGTGCTTTGTCAAAGCCCAAGTCAGCGAACACATTGCCGCCTGCGGGCGTGATGTGCCCTGCGGCGTTGTCTGGAGTCACTTGTGTTGTGCGTTTCACTTTTTCATCCTTTCAGCTATTACGCCGTCATATCTTGCCTTGGCCAGGGCTTTGTCTTGCTTGCTGGTGGTGTTGGTCTTTTTCTTAAAGCAGTGCAGCACATAGACTGCATCTGCAAACTTTGCCACGTACATCACCCGGTACCAGCCGTCTTGCAGATCAATGATGATCTCTTTGGTGCCGCTGCCTACTTCGTTAAATGGTTTCCAGTGATCAGGCTCCAGCCCAAACTGCACCTGACTGAGTTGCCTGCCAGCCTCTCGCTTGGCTTGCAAGCTAAACAAGCTGTCGTCACACAAGTCTCGGTAGGATGATCCGCGCCAGTTGATGGGTTTTTCTGGAGTCTGCATTCTGTTGCATTGTATCTGTACTTATACATAACGTCGAATGCCGTGCCCTGGCTTCGCAACGATCAACGTCAGTCTCCGATTGATCGAACGACGCTATTAATACGTGAGCTGCTCGCGCCCATATCCATTGAGTTGGACCCCAAAAACACACCTGAAAATGCACTAAAAACAATATTTCAGGCCCGCCAGCCAGTCAAAGCCGCATCAAAAAACGGCCTGAAACCCGAAAATCAGCCTTTTTAGGGTATCAAATCGGCATTTAGGCCAATAGATGCGGGTGCAAGCAGCTATTAAATAAATAGCGACTAAACAATCGCCAGGCGCTGCACCTTTAAACGACAAGAACCCGATTCCAAGGCGTCTCTGTCCACTTTGGCCCGACGGCCATTAGTCACAGTGAAATCCGCAGGGGCTGCCCAGTGCGCACCACCATATCAATCAAGGCGTCCACCGTCAATTTGCTGTTTTGATGCCGCACCACGTCTGACATGCGGGGGCGCGGCACGCCCAGCATGCTGGCTGCCTTGGCCTGCGTCAGCTTTTCTTGTGCCATCCACTGCGCCAGGGAGTCCATCAACTGTGTTTTGATGGCCAGCTTTTTCGCAATCACTTCACGTGTCTGCGCTTGCAGGGCTTTGGCTTCTGCTTTGTCAAAGCCCAAGTCAGCGAACACGTTGCCGCCCGCAGGCGTGATGTGCCCTGCGGCGTTGTCTGGAGTCACTTGTGTTGTGCGTTTCACTTTTGATGCGAACGCCGCCATGACGCGCATCAAACCTAACTGCCGCCTAAAACATATCCTGCGGAAAATGCCTCAACACCTGCACCTTGGGCCTGCACTCCGCCTTTTTGTGGTACAGCTATTTGCATCAGGGCTGCCTTTGAATCCTTGTCCTTTTGGGCAGCTGCAAGTGCGCCGCTGCCGAGGGTGTAATTGACCAAGGGTTTTAAGATTGCAACCACCAAGCTGACTTCTAGCTTCTGCTCGCTGAAGTAGACATTCAAAAGCTCTTTGGAAACGTCGGCAGACCCGGTAAATCCCAAGCCAAAAACTGCTAACATCCGGCTCCGCTCAGTAGAGCGGCTATCGATTGCGCTGCCAACCGTTCCCATGTAGGAACCCATTGTCCTAGCAACCTGATATCCGGAGTAACCGGCACGGATTTCCTGGCTATTGAAGCGTTTCATAACGTGATCCGCCTGCTTTTTCATCTCCATTTGCAAGTCGGCGTCAGGAATACCCTCTGGATATCTTTTACTCAGTTCCCGGACGTAAGTTGTCCCCAGTTGCAACAATCTCAGATTCGCGACGATCACCTCGGGCATGTTGCATTGAAGTAATTGGCTGTTGTAGGCCTTCAGCGTTTTGAGACCATCTGGCTTACCTGACTGCAGAATAGTATTTTCAATAACGCCGGTTGGATCTCTACTAATGACGCCAGTCATTGCGGTGAGCACCGTTTTCAGTGTCTCCCGTCTGTTAGAGCGGGGAACCAAAAGATCATCGGAATTCAGCTTTGACAATACATCGCCGGATCCCGCAATAAAGCTGGCTTTGACTCTTGCATTGTCTGTTTTACCGATGGCCACCATCAACTCTTTGTAGGCATCAGCATTACTCTTGAGTTCAAAGGGGCTGTTGACTAGAGCGGCAGCCTGCATACGGAGAGGAGGTGGTACTTTCTCTATCCACTGTAGAAGTGATGCGCTAACCAGTTTGCTGACGGTGCCGCGCGTCAAGTCTTTAACGACTCCTGAGACTTGTGCGGGATTGTCGAGGGATCCAATCAATTTGGCGGCCAGGTAGCCAGCTTGCTTGTCGCCCTGTTTATCGAGTTTGGTCAAGCATTCCTTGATCAAGTCCAGCTTTTGCGCGTCAGTTGCCTTTTGTGCGATGGTGTCAGCAAAGGAAACTGCATTCAGCGGCATCCCGCCCGACATGGCTTGGCGCTCAAAGGTTTTGTAAATCTCATACAAATGTTTAGCACTTTGGCCTGGAATCAGGGCACGCATCAATAAACTGGTCTGGTAAGCCTTTTGATTTTGATTTGGAACCGACCCGTTAGACGATAAAGGTTCGGCTTTACCCAAAACTTCTGTCAACAAATTCTCATTACCTCTTCTAGCTTTCTTTTCAAGCAGCTCAGCGACCAGACTGTATCGCTCACTCCGCGGCAGCGTCAAAATCTTCTCGACAATACCGCTTGTGTTGGCGGGGTTCTTCTGGATTAATTGCAAGGTCGCCCCAGCAGTGGCGTTGGATGTCTGAGGCGTTCCAGATGCCGATGTAGCTTTGGGTGCAGGGGTAGATGTAGGTACCAGCTTGGGAGTAACGGGCCTCTGCCCGGATACTGGTGTTTGATTGTAAAAGGTCGAGAAATGTCTCTTTGCGATCATCGTTCTCAGTTGATCGTCGCTCGGCTTTGACGCAAAACGATACGTGTTTTTGCCGCTCGGATGGTTTTGATTCGGCGTGACCACCCACCATGCGCCTTCACCGTCTTTGCCAAGGAAGACCTGTCTGCCATCTGGTGGAGGTAAACCGACAAATTTTCCTTGCTTCAATTCACCATTCGGTACGCGCTTGGTTTGCGCAGCAGGTACGCCGGAGGTCGATGTAGATGTAGATGTAGATGTAGATACTAGCTTGGGAGTAACGGGCCTCTGCCCGGATACTGGTGTTTGATTGTAAAAGGTCGAGAAATGTCTCTTTGCGATCATCGTTCTCAGTTGATCGTCGCTCGGCTTTGACGTAAAACGATACGTGTTTTTGCCGCTCGGATGGTTTTGATTCGGCGTGACCACCCACCATGCGCCTTCACCGTCTTTGCCAAGGAAGACCTGTCTGCCATCTGGTGGAGGTAAACCGACAAATTTTCCTTGCTTCAATTCACCCTTCAGTACGGACTTTTGCGCTGGCAATGCAGGCGTCGAGCTGACGGAGTGGGCTGAGTCTTTTTTGCCTGTGGACAAGCTGACAAGCCCAGCAAAACTCGCCCCGAATTCAGGGGTCGAATAGAGGGAACCGGGCGAAGGAGCCGAGTGGGACCTGTTAGTCAGAGATAGCGAATAGGACATGCTGATGAATCCAGTCAAAGAACTTGCAAGTTTGCAAATCGATATTTTCAACGTGCAATATTTCAGAATTGTTATCAACGTGCAACTGAATCGCCCCGTATTTTGAGGAGGCTCAAATCTCTGAGAGGATTGAGTCATGAACAAGTCAAACAAGTTTTCCCCCGAAGTCAGCCATGAGGGTCAGACTCCAATTGTTTGCCCAACTACCGTAAACTGCAATTTGTTGAGGTTGTAGCGTCCATGGGTTGGTTAAGTTTTTTTTTCTATGTGTTTATGATCCTCCATGAAATTTGAATGGGATCCCGTCAAGGCGTTTGCCAATGATGGCAAGCACGGCATTACGTTTGATGAAGCCAGCACGGTGTTTGGTGATGCGCTTTCTGCGACTGGCCGTGACTTGGCACACTCAGCAGGAGAAAATCGGTTCATCACATTTGGTTTGTCAAGTTATGGGCGTGTGTTGGTTGTCTCTCACACTGACCGCGGTGGCACCATTCGCATCATCAGCGCACGTCCTGCAACTCGAAAGGAAAAACGAATATATGAAGAAAACTAGCATCAAAAGCGACGAAATGCAGGCCGAGTACTCTCAGGTTGACCTTGGGCCGTTGGTGAGAGGTAAATACGCCGCACGGTACGCAAAGGCAACGAATATTGTTGTCATTGACCCTGCATTGACCAAAGCATTTCCAAATAATGAGGCGGTGAACGACGCTTTGCGCAGTCTGTTGACGGTGGCTACTGCTGCCACTGGCATGACGAGCCGTTCAAGCCGGACACCCAGAAAGCATGCTGCGGCGTAACTTCGATTTGAAAACAATCGAGGCCAGACTCCAATTAGCCGCTGGGCAATATCAATACGGGAGCTACCCGCGCACATATCCATTGGCCTGCAGCCCTAAAACACACCTGAAAACGCACTAAAAACAGCATGTCAGACCCACCAGCCAGTCAAAGCCGCATCAAAAAGCAGCCTGAAACCCGAAAAACAGCCTTTTTAGGGTATCAAATCGGCATCTAAGCCAATATATTCGGGCGTAAGCAGCTACTAAATAAATAGCAAACATACAGCCGCCAAGCGCTGCATCAGGCAGCGGCAAGGCTCGCCTCTGATGCTTGCGGTCAACTCGAACTGCGCGACCACCCAAGGCGCAAAGGTCACGTCGACATCAACATCTACCGATGTCTCAAAAGTTTAATGGCAACGAAACATCGCCGTCACATTGCTACGGCACCATTTGCGTGTCTCAACTTCTAGCGGCTGCAAGCTCAGGCTCCCGCGTAAAACAACATTCATGACTGCAATCACAGGCAGCACCCGTGGTGCTTCAGTAACTCAACCAAGACTCGACCCGAATGCAATCGCTTCGATCAAGCTCAATGTCCTTTCACTCACGCAGGTTGCACCGTCGGTCGGCATTGTGTTTGGCGCCCCAGATCTCGGCCCTTTGGGTGCCACAGGAACTTTGCTGGTTCAGCCATCGGTCGCATTTATAGACGGAGCTCTCAATGGCACCTTGGGTACGAAAAACTCAGGCGCGCCTATCACTGTCAAGTTTGAAGTAAAGACCGAATTGCCTAAAGGAAGCCCCCTGACAAAGCTCACCAACGGCATTACAAAGGTGACTTTCAAAGGAGAAATGAAAGTGGTGGTGGACAGGGACCCGAAAAAACCGGGTAACCAGAGTGAAGTCGTGATCAAGGTGGGGATGTTCGTGAAAAACGCTCAGGGCGTTGAATCAAATGCCGGGCCAGGCCTTGAATGGTCCAACAACGCCAAAGACGGGTTTTACGGATTCAGGATGAGGGGTGATTCAACCTTCAAGCCGCGCGAATATAAGAACAACAATCTTCAATCTTTTGAGAAAACGGCGCAGCTGCGGGTTGGCGGAGTAACGGTGAGTGGTGAACTCAACATCAAACAAACCCACGGAGGCGATGTCCTGAGCAAAGGGCTCCCCAGGGCAATCATCAACAAGCTGATGCCACTGTCCAGCGAAAAGAAAAAAGGCCTGGACATTGCCGGCGTCCTTGGACTCGCACTCGTGCCCAAGAAGAACATTCCAGGCCCGGTGTGGGAACTGATGGGGGGTCGGGACTTTGGGGCCTATGTTGGCGGAAAAGGACAGATTGGCATACCGATTTCCCCTGGCGTTGGTATAGCTTTCGGCATTGAGGGTGCCGCCAATATTTCTGCAAAGGTAGATGGAGAGGACACGGTAGAGCTTGTCGTGGGCCCGAATAAGGTGCTAAATTTCAGTCCCTCATTTTTGATTGGTCAGGTTACGAATGGCATCAAGCAGTCGCAAGCAAGTTTAGGAAGAATCCCAATGGCCGCCACTGAACTCCTTGCCCACAACAAGTTGACGGGCGAGCAGAAAGAGATTTTGGCCAACCGAAATGCAAGCATTGACGCAAAAAACAGTGCTGCCGACAAATTGCGGGTGCTGGACGGTTTGGCACTTCGTCTTGTCAAAAAATATCCAACTCTGCTCCAGCGTAATGAGTCAGGCATTGTGCGGGGCAATGCCGACGTTCAGGCTGCCATTTTGAAAACTTCGCAATTTACGATTGATCTTGAGGCACGGTTGTTGCGCGCCAGGGTCAATCGGGAGCGAAGCTTCCATTAGCCACACATTTGAACTGGGGAGCTTGCTGTGAACCCGCGGGGCGATTCAGCGACTTCAAGAAGCTAGCAGGATGGGCTGACTTGATGGTTGGCACGGTACAAAAGGCAACACAAGTCACGCCATCGACAAGAACTGCGGGCAAAAAAGCAAACTGCACATGCCCGCTGGTCACCTGCCTTTGCTGGGTGCAAACCGCACTGGAAACACCGACCCCGTTATCCAAATATCGAAACCCTTTGCCCACCCGGACTTCACCTATGTTCACGCCGAATAACTCTCTGTTGATTTGGCTATTGGGGTAGAACACCAAGGGAAAAGCGTCAGCTACACCGGCAACTGTTTTAGCAAAGGCTCCCGCCATTCCCGATAAGGTCGGCTGCGACCAACTCGGCAACAATATCACCAACCCTTTTGATCTCGCCGTTTCCCAGAAAGACTATCGCTGGACCACCGTGTGCATCTATCACAATGAATCTAAAAGGTTTGTCACCATTCTTTTGTTTGGCCTCTGAAATCTCTTCCAACGCCCTCTCCAAAGACCGGGTTTTGTCATTCTGCACAAATTGTTGCCCGGTAACTCGCCCTCTGACGCCGCCCGCAGGTAGCTGAAGCGCTTCCGCGTGGCCACCTTTCTTCGTGCTATTGGGTGGAAAACTTCCACCTGTAGTTGCCCCTCGATCATCAAGAACCGCGGAAGGTGACCTAGTAATAATGAGCCCAGTCGGAACAATTGGAACTGGCGAAAATCCCAGACCTGGCAACTTGAGAGTTTGTGCCACTTGAATCTCATGCGCTGACTTACGCCCAACTGAGTTGAACTCATAACGATCACCGACATGGAAGCCTGACATCGTATTCTCCAAAAAATCTTGCGCGCTTGACTCTGCCGATCACACGGGCACGCGATTACCACAAGCTCGAATTTGATATACCCTCAAAGTCTGCATTTCTAGCAGACACTGAAGTGGTGTCGTTGCCCGTTTGCCTGGCCTGCTTGGTCTCTTGCTCAGCCTGGTTCAAGGCTTGCGTGATCATTTCATTTGTCACCCGCTCAGGGTCGTTGTGGTTCTGCTGGATCAGGCGGTTAACGACTTCAAAATAAAGGCGCCCAGCATCTGGATCGGCGTTTACAGCTTCGGCCATGACGCGCACAGCCTGACGATCCAGACTCGCAATGTAATCCTTTGCCCTCTTTGTTGCCCTAGCGTCAATTTCGTACTTCATTAACTTGCACGCCAGCTGCCGCTGTAGCGCCCAGTTCAAAGTACCTACAGTCGTCTCAACTCCGTCTAGCTCAATGGGCCGCTGCGCGAACTGGGCATAACTCTCGCCTAATTTCTGGAGGGTGTCCAGAACCCAAATATGCTGGCAGATAGAGGCCAGTAAAGCTGGTAGAGTCTGCGCATCTTTTGCAGATGCAGGCGGCTCGCTGTCCGCTTGAAGAGCTTGTAGTTCTACGACATCGCACAAGGCTTGCAACACATGCAGCTCACTGGGTGGCTCCTTGGTAGAGGCGGCGTTTTGCATGGCCTGCGCCAGAACTTCCTCCCGGGAGGCTTCTGTCAAATTGATTCCTGGTTGCAATTGCAGTAATGCGCCTAAGATTTCAAGCGTGGAGCCTTCGCAAGCAGTCGAGCGGTCGGGTGGCGGTGGCTGTATCAGGGGCGAGGCGGCCTTGTCCGGCACAAGGCGAAGTTGTACAGGCTGCTGATCTGACAAACCACCTGGCAATACTTTAAGAGATGGGCCATTGCATGGTGGGCCGCCTGAGTTGCTGCCGGGCACGACTTGGATTTGAGGCTGTCCGCTACCGTTGGGCAGCTCTTGCTCAAGCAAATATCCGTTAGGTAGGTCAGGGCTGTTCATCGTCATATTCGTCTTTGGTTTTACCGCAGTCAAAGTAACTAGGGACATGGGGAGCATAAAGGTGACTTGATGCCCATGGGGGGCGGCAATAGTCCGCCAATAGACCATTTAGAAAGGCTCGGCATTCGTTAGCGCGCCGGCCTGCGTGCTGGCAACTGTGCACTTTTTTGAGTTTCCGATGGCCCGGTTAATTTGCCGACGGGCAGTTCCAAATAGTGGAGTCAAATCAACAGTGCCAGTGAACCCGCTTCATAAACGCGGTGTGCCAATAGCGTCATGCAGCCACACGGGCTGAATCTGTGTATCCCTGAAGTCAACGTCTTCAATATGAGCGCCAGTCAATGTGGGCTTTTTGTCACCATCCACAACGACCTTTGTTAGGAACACGCCCAGTAACTTTGCATGGCTTAAATTTGCCCCAGACAAATTTGCCCGAGACAAATCCGCGCAAAACAGATCTGCCGCCACAAGATTCGCGCCACTCAAATTCGCCTCATTCATAGACACAATCTCAAGGTTGGCACTAAACAGATTTGCCTCGTACAGGTTTGTCCTGCACAGATTTGCAAAGTAAAGGAGCCTGTCAGAAATTTTGTGTTTGAGGCATACCATTCCCCCAAAGGAGTTACATGCCCCGCACTACAACCAAGTCCGCTGTCAGCGGCAAATCGGCACAGCCGCAAATTTCAGCCAAGCTAC
>JBILXX010000098.1:0-12470 GCA_044378095.1 Polaromonas sp. | reverse complement strand
GAAAACGGGAGGGGGACGCCTCCGGCGGCCTGGCAGGGGCCTCTTTGAAAAGAAAAAATCCAAAAACCTTCAAACCTCAGCTAACATCCAATCCGCTTCACACACAGAAATTCAGACACTCCCGCCGCCGCATACGATTCTCTACAATTTAAGTTGTTATTTCTGCATTTTTAGACGGGTCAGGTGACATATTTGTCTGCTGCGTTCCATAAATGTCTAGCAATTGTCGTGTGGCTTCATTTATAACGCCTGGCCAGTCGTTAAGGACTGGTTGCCGCAGCACCCTGGCATCTGGATACCACGGCATGTTTGTGGTGTTCAGTCCATATCGCCATTCTGGAAATTGTGGTGCAAGTACGAGCACTTTTTTGCCCAGTGCTCCTGCGTAATGTACGGTCGTATTGCAGACAGTCACGACGCAGTCGAGTGCTTCAATCAACGCAGCAAATTCATCCAGGTCTGCAATCGACTCGTTCCAGTGTGTAAGCGCAACATTAGCCTCAGCGGCAATTTTCAAGTCTTCTTCAACGGAACCATACTGCAAGCTAATCCAAGTTGCGTTGATGGCTGTCGTCATGGGTGCCAGCTCGGCCGGCGACATGGAACGCAAAACTTTGCGCGTAGCCTGCAAGCCGCCTCTCCAGGACACGCCAATCCAGGGGCGTGGGCCAGTTGCTTCAAGCTTTTGACGCCAGTAGGCGACACGGTCAGGGTCTGCTTTCAAGTAGGCCTTGCCGGGAAAAGAGTCTTGGCTAGGTCTGAACTTCTGAGGCAAATCACCAAGTGGGATGAAATAGTCAACCTCGCCAATTGTGGTTGCCCACGCCATCTTCTTGTCTTGCTTGGTGTGGATAATTTCACATTCAGGAAACGACCGGGCTATGGTTGGCGCAACCCGTGCAATGACTTCAACCACTACCCGGGATGGGCCTAAAGCCAGCAAGTCGGGCAAGCAGGAGGCAAACATCACCTGATCACCCAAACCCTGCTCAGCCAGAACCACAATGCATTTGCCGGCAAGGTCTTGACCGCTCCACTTTACAAATGGCAATACCCGGTATTGGCGGGTGTAAGCCAGCCCCCGGAAAGCATAACCAGCCCACCCCTCGGCGAAATTACCAAGCAGCAAGTTAATTTGCGCACGTTGCATGTGCAGGTTGGCATCGCGCGGCTGAATAGAAAGCGCCTCGTTCAAATACTTCAAGGCAACTTCAAAGTTGCCAGTAAAAGCTTTTGCGACTGAATAAGAAACGAGAAACAGACTTTTTTTGCCTGGTTCTTTCTCAATCAAATCATCAAACAACTCAATCGCCTCAACGTAGCGGCAGGCTGTGGTTAGAGAGGCAGCCAGCAAAGCTTGGTGCAGGTAATTGGGCTCGAGCTCGAAAACTTTGCGCCTGACTTCAAGCGATTCTGCGTGCTTTTCCAGGTTGGCCAGGCACTGCGCCAAGTCAGTAAGCACCTTGGCGTTTTCAAAACCCGCCTCGACTGCACTCTCTAAACATCGTAGGGCTTCAGCGTTTTCATTGGCGCCAAGATGAGCCGCCCCCAAAGCAGCTAGAACCTGCCCATCATCCGGATGTCGTATCAAGTGTGCTTGCAGCGCGTCCATACCGCTGCGTAAGTCGCCCAATTTACGATACAAGGCATCAAGCGCACAAACAGGGTCCGCCATGTCAGGCCACTCCATGCAAATAGCTTCTGCCCGGGCAAGTGCCAAGTCTGACTGGTCAGATTTTCTCAAAGCATCAACTTCATCCCAGGATGCACGCCATGCTGCAGGCTCTGCATCGGGAACAGATTCAGTCGGGCTTATTGTCGTTGCGACGACCGGTGTAAAAACTGCACCAGCTGCGCTCATCTCGGCCTCAAGCTGCAGAAGATTTTGAAGAGCCAATCCAAAAGTCGGGTCCAGTTTGAGTGCTTTGGTAAAACAGTGGTGTGCATCACCAGGCTCCTGCTTTGCCAGATACACCACCCCCAAATTATTCCAGGCTGATTTGTCCTTATCGTTCAACCGCAAGGCTTGGGTTAAAGGCAACTCGGCGCTCGGAAAATTTCCAGCCGTCACTTGACAGCAACCCAATTGGGCCAAATAACGTGGGTCGTTGGCGGTGACGTTCTTAGCAAATTGCGCATGCTCAATTGCGGCATCTGTGTCGCCTTGCTCCAGCAACAAAAGCGATAAGCCGTAATGTGCATCTGCAAAACCAGGCGCTTGTTTGAGCACAGCTCTAAAGCCTTCTTCAGCCTCTGAATCCCTTAGTTGCCGAAAAGCAATTTCAGCCAGGATACAGTCGCGCGTCAAGTCTCGTCGTGGAGTTGTCAGATGAAGTTGCTTGACGGCTTCCTGCGCTTTTTCAAGCTCGCCAACAATAATCAGCTCCCTGATTTCTTCGACTGTCCAGTAACGGGCACCTGAGGAAAAAATTCCAGACAAAAGTTTTTTTAGCATTTGGAGATAGTGCGAATAAGAAGTCGCGAAAGAAAAGATACAAAGAGGATATCAAAGCATAATTTCGACGCTACTTGATACAAACCGATCTCACCATCTTCAAATCAGTCAATCCCATCAAGACCTTTTCCATCCCGTCCATCTTCAAAGTGCGCATGCCGCTGTTGACTGCTGACGCGAATAGCTCAGCCACCCTGGCGCGTTCCTGGATGAGCTTTTTGGCGGCGTCGTCGGCAATCATCAGTTCGTGCAGGCCGATGCGGCCTTTGTAGCCGGTCTTGTTGCATTTGTCGCAACCTACAGCGCGGTAAAACTTCAGTTGGCCACCTTCAGCATAGCGCTCGATCCAGCCGTCGAGCAGCTTTTGTGATTCGCCGCCTGCGTCAAGCTTCCACGCCTCGGAGTGGCGCAACTCCTCGGCGTATTCCTTGATGAAGTCTTTGAGTTCTTGCGCGCTGGGCACATACGATTCTTTGCAGTCGCACAGCTTTTTAGCCAGGCGCTGCGCCAGAATGCCAAGCAATGCGTCGGCAAAATTGAAAGGGTCCATCCCCATGTCCAGCAGGCGGGTGATGGATTCGGGTGCTGAATTGGTGTGCAGGGTTGAAAACACCATATGACCCGTGAGTGACGCCTCAACACCCATGGACACGGTTTCTTTGTCGCGTGACTCGCCGACCATGATGATGTCTGGGTCAGCTCGCAAGAAGGCTCGCATGACAAGTGCAAAGTCGATGCCGGCTTTTTTGTTGATCTGGACTTGCCGCAGACCTTTTTGCGTGATCTCGACCGGATCTTCAGCTGTCCAGATTTTTGTGTCTGGCGTGTTGAGAAACTTGAGAATCGAGTGCAGCTTGGTGGTTTTGCCGGAGCCCGTGGGGCCGCACACATAAAACAGGCCATAGGGTTTGCTGACCGTTTTCTCTAAGCGCTCTCTGTTGTGTGCTGTCAGTCCGAGTTTTTCAATCGGTATCGGCTCGCCCGCTGCCAAAATTCGCATCACCACATCTTCAACCCCACCCGCTGAAGGAATGGTCGCCACACGCAGTTCAATATCCAGCGGCCCGTATTTTTTGAACTTGATCTTGCCGTCTTGCGGTTTGCGCTTTTCTGAAATGTCTAGGTCGCACATGATTTTCAGGCGCGTGACCATGGCTTGACGGAACTGTGCGGGCACTTCAATATACGGCAACAGCGTGCCATCTATCCTGAAGCGGATGCCCGTTTTGGCTTTGCCGGGCATGGGCTCAATGTGAATGTCTGACACCTTCTGGTTGTAGGCATCAATGATGACCTTGTTGACGAATTTGACGAGCTCGTTGTCTGCGGCGGCGGACTCAAGCGACGAATCGTCATGCGCATCGTTTTCAAGCGGGGAATCCATGTCAGCCAGCAATTGGTCAATGGAGCCGCCTTCATTGCCTGCGCCAAACAATTGGCTCAGGGTTTCTTCAAACTCGGTTTGGGTGGTAACGCTGTAGGCAAATTTACTTTTGCGCGGGAAAACTTGCGGCACGACCCGTGAGCCGCGCACGGCCTCGGGGTCCACGCACATGATGACCAGGCCTTCGGGCGTTTCCTCCAGCGGCATCCAGCCCTGCTGCTCAATAAACTCGCGCTTGAGCAGGCCATGCAGCATTTCTGAACGAATACGGCCTGCATTGAAGGGTTCGTAAGTAACACCGAAAAATTTGGCCAGTGACGGGCCAATCTGGGCAGGCCGGATTTGATGGTCTGCCATCAACAGGTGTTCTACTGTCTCAGCCCGCTCACGGGCTTTTTGAATGCAGGCCGTGAGCTCTTGCTGACTCAGTACGCCGTCTGCCACCAAGCCATCATATTTGGTGGCTTTTTTACGCTGGCTATTGTTGGTATCTTCCGTCAGTTTTTGCATGCGCTGGCGAATGGCAATGCCCAGTGTGTTGCAAAGTTGCAGGGCACCGTCTTCTTCAAGCTTGGTGAAGGGCTGGTCGCTGCGGTTATTGATGACCTGCAAAACGCCGTACAGGGCCTCGCCGTTCATCACGGGTGCCACCAGCATTTGCTTGGTGCGGTAACCTGAACGCTTGTCTACGGCCTGCAAAAAACTCAAAGCGGGATGGATTTTTTTAAGTGCATTGATGTCGTAAACATCAGCAATATTGACCATTTGCTTGGACATGGCGACGTAGCCAGCAATGCTTTGCGTGCCGATTGGCAACTTTAAATCCTGCGTGCTGTTCAGCCCGGTTTTGACTTTCGACACGATGGCTGTGCGGTCGTCGTTAACGGCGTACAGCGTCAACCTGTCGGCATTGAACAGCTTGCAGATGTCACTGCTGACTTCCAGCATGATCTGGTCAATGTTTTCGGTTTCATGAATCCGGTTGGTGACCAACTGCAGTTGCCTGAAATAAAGCGCTTCAAAAGTGACGCCCCGCTCTTGGGGCGGCAGCATTTGCGAATCAAAAAACGCATCTTCCTGACTGCGTTCAGATGTGGGGCTGATGACTGCGCTCACAGCTCAAATTCCTGGCCAGCACGAAGCCGGCGAATGTCGTGAGGCACGTCTTTGCTGGCGGGTGTTGTCTGGTCAAACTTTTGAATTTCAGCCATGATCAATTCGGTTTCAAACGGCTTGGTGTGCGTGATGTAGATCGGGTAATTTTTGTCTTTGTCGATGAAATCAAGCTCATTGGCGAGTGTATGCGGCGACAAATGCAAACTGCGTTTTGCAAGCCCACTTTCGCGATTGCTGAAGGCGGTCTCAATGACCAGCATGACCACGTCCAGTTGATTGAGACGTTGCCATAGAGCCGGGTTGATTTCGGTGTCGCCCGTAAAAGCCCAATAGCCTTTGCCGACTGTTACAGCATAGCCAACTGCTGGTACGGTGTGTACAGCGGGCAATACCTCAATGTGTTTGCCTGCCAGCTCAAGCGTTTGACCCAGCACAATAGGATGGAAGGTGATGAAGGGGGCTTCAGGTGTGGGGATTTTTGAAAAGTCTGGCCAAATCGTGTTGTTGAAAATATGCGCCCTTAACGCGTCTATCGTGCCCTGCAAGGCATGTACCTGAATGGGCGCCATTCTTTGTGAGGCAATGGCGTCAACCATTAAAGGCAGCGCAGCGACATGGTCAAGATGCGAATGCGTCAGCAAGACGTGATTGATGCACTTCATCTCATCCAGCGTCAGGTCACCCACACCCGTTCCTGCATCAATCAGCACGTCGTGGTCAATCAAAAATGAAGTTGTTCGGCAATCTTTGGCAATTGCGCCTGAACAACCGAGTACCCTGACTTTCATAAGTTTTTAATTGCCTTTTCTTGATTACCCTGCGGTAAACGTAATCAGTCTAGCCCTATTTGGTCTGAAAATTCGTCGCGCCGTCCCATTCAGGATCAAACGGCAGCAAGCGCATTGAGGCTACACGCTCTGTGTAGAGTTGGTAAAGGTATTTTTTGGCATTCTGGCGCTGTAAATTGAGCAAATGCACGTCACACTGATCCCAATCTTGCATCCGGTAGGCTTTAAGCGCCAGCGCCCAGGTTTTGAGTTCAGCTGTGTTGTCGGCACTTATAAGGTTCAAAGGTGCAACTGGCCAGAAAATCGCCACCGCATTGTCTTTACCCTTGACCCGCACCTTGTCTAGCTCCTGCCAGGCAAAGTCGCTGACCAATTGCCGGGTTGACTCACTCACAACGATGTCCACACCATAGGTTTTTGACAAGCCCTCAAGTCGCGAGCCCAGATTCACAGAATCCCCAATAACGGTATAACTGCGCCTGATGTCTGAGCCCATGTCACCTACGCACATGGTTCCAGTGTTCAGGCCAATACCGACGCCAATTTCCGGCAGCCCTTTGCTGCGATGCTCTTCATTGAGCTTGCGTATGGCATTGGCCATCTCAAAAGCAGTTTTAACAGCCAGGCTGGCGTGGTCTGGCGTGTCTACCGGCGCACCCCAAAAAGCCATCACGCAGTCGCCCATGTATTTGTCAATCGTACCTCGGTTGCCCCGGATCTGGTCTGTCAAGCGGCTGAAAACCGTGTTGAGCAAAGCCTGCAATTGTGTAGGATCCATCGTCTCGCTCATCTGCGTAAAACCGCGCATGTCGCAAAACATGACCGTCATCTCTTTGGTCGTGGCCTTCATGTTGTAGCTGGCGGCGTCCTTGACCATTTCATCGACCAGCTCAGGCGGCACATAGGTACCAAACAAGTTTGCCAGGTCTCGCTTGGATTTACTTTCAACAAAGTAGTCATAACTCATGTTCAGGGCGAAAGCTGTCACCGCCATCACCAGGGCGCTTGCCAGCGGCAATACCAGTCCAACACTCAAATACAACCAAAAATTAAGCCCGACCAAAGCACCCAAAACGACGACGCTGGTGGCTACGGCTTTTGGAGCCGACAACAGCGGCAAGGTGAAGGCCAGCAGCATGCCCGACAAAAACAGAATGACCACTTCAAAGCCAACCGCGTAATCAGGTTTGACAAACACCTTGCCGTCCAAAAACCCGGAGATGACATTGGCATGGGTTTCAACGCCCGGGTAAGTCTCCCCAACCGGCGTGACACGCAGGTCAAGAAGGCCTGGCGCAGTGGTACCCAGCAACACAATTTTGCCCTTCAGTTGCTCAGGCGCAATGCGCTTGGCCAGCAAATCGGCCGCAGAAATATAACGAAATGACCCGCCATTGACGCCACCTCTACCCCTGAAAGGCACCAGTGTTGCCACGCGGTGGTCAACAGGTATGGCCAGCGTTTTACCTTCTTGCGTGAGCAAAATACTTTCCAGGCCCTGGTAATTTCGGCCTAAAAACTTTTCTTGCGGAAAACCGGGCTCGACCTTGGGTGAGCCCGCCAGCAGGCGGAACATGGCCAAAGAGAGGGATTCGTAATACTGGCCTTTGTATTCAGCAAGCAGTGGTATGGAACGCACCACACCGTCACCTTCGGTGATGGAGTTAAAAAACCCCGCTAGGGGAGCGGCCTTGGCCAGCGGCTCTATGTTGGCTCCAAAACCGTTCCAGCTTGTGAATTTGATGGGTCGTCCACGCAGGGATTCGGCGCCCATAACGGGGGCGGGCAATACGCCACTGGTGCGTCCATCACGGTCGCTGGTCATGTAATAGCCCATGACCACAGGGCGCTTTTCAATAGATTTTGCAAACAGCGCGTCGTAGTCCAGGCTGGTTTGAATCTGGGCCAGTTTTTCGGTAAAGCCAGTTTGCTCGCGCAGCTCGTTCTGCGCCAGCAGCTTGAGTCGCTTCAGTCCCGAACTGTCATCAGCCTCGGCAAACACCAGGTCAAAGCCAAGCATTGCCGCTTTCTGTCTGTCAAACAACTCGTCGACCAAGTCTGCCAGCCTGTTACGGCTCCAGGGCCATCGACCAATTTCAGCCAGGCTTTTTTCGTCAATATCAACGATGACAATGCGCTCATCGATAGTTTGGGGCATGGTGGCCCGAACGCGCGCATCGTAAATGATGTCATCCAGGCGCTGCAACACGCCAATCGGCAAAACTCCACTCGCATGCATCAACGCAAACAGAAGCGGAATCAGTGTTACCGCTATTCGACGCCAGTGTTTTGACAAGAGTTGCATTGAGCCCCTTGGACACCCTGAATGGGGAGTCTACTTATGACAACAGGCGGTTGTGGATGGTTGAACGGGGACTGTTAAAGTTGCACAAACTGCATTTGGGTGCCTGCGAGCTCGAGCATGTCCCCGTTTTTAAGCGCCACGGGCTCGGCACCAATGGGTGCGCCATTGAGTGACGGCTTGTTGGCCCCTTCAACATGGGCAATCACAAAGCCATGCGGCCTTTTTGTAATGGCGGCGACAGCGACACCAGGCTTGCCAATCGTGGTGACAACCTTGACGAGCGGTACCTCGCGCCCGGCAGCAGCACCAGACATGACCTTGATGGCCGCGTTGGATGCCACAGCAGACGACGAAACCGCAGCCGGCGCTGCAGCCGGCGCCGCATTGGTTGCTGCCAGGCCGGTTGATCCTGCTTTGATCATCATGGTTTTTTCAAACCCGGCGTCCGCAGCTTCGTTCACGTACTTGATTTTGTACTTGCCGATCTCTACCGTATCGCTGTTTTGCAAAAGCTGCTTTTTAACTGCCTTGCCATTGACGTAAGTTCCGTTGGTGCTATTGAGGTCTTCGAGATGAACTTCAGTGCCGGACATTTGAAGCACAGCATGCTCACCACTGACCGCCAAATTGTCAATCACGATATCGTTGTAAGGACGGCGGCCCAAGGATGTGCGGTCCTTGGTCAACTGGACTTCCTTGATCACTACACCGTCGATAGAGACGATCATTTTCGGCATGGCCGACTCCTGTTGGTTTTTGCTATTTCAATCACTTGTCATTTTCCCAGCATTCTGGACAAAAATCCTCGCTTGACAGTGGCTTCTTTTGCATGCGTGATTACCACTGAAATATTATCCCGACCACCAGCCGCATTGGCCGCAGAGATCAAAAGAGTTGCTTTTTGCGCCAGAGTCGCGTCAGACAGCATGATATCTGCGATTGGCTGATCCCTGACCATATCCGACAAACCGTCAGAACACATCATGTAAACATCGCCGACTTCGACTCGATGCTCTGTCACATCCAGCAGGACACTGTCTTCAACGCCAAGAGCACGCGTCACGAGGTTTTTATTGGCAGACGTCAGCGCCTGTTCGGGCGTGATCAACCCCGCGTCAATCTGCTCCTGCAAAAGAGAGTGGTCTTTGGTGATTTGCTGAAAATCGTCACCTCTGAGGCGATAGCAGCGAGAATCGCCAATGTGCCCAAGCAACAATCGGTCCGCCTGAAACACGCCCACGACCAGCGTGGTGCCCATGCCCGTGTATTGCGGGTTGGAGTTAGCCGCGTTAAAAATGGAATGGTTGGCGTTTTGAACGCAAATTTCCATGGCGCGTTTGACTTCCTTGCTGTTGGCGTGCAAGCCAGCCTGCAAAAGCCAGCGGCTCATTTCTGACTTGATAAAGGCGCACGCCATACCGCTTGCAATTTCACCTGCGTTGTAGCCGCCCATGCCATCAGCCAATATGCAAAGGCCGGTCTGCGAATCAAAGGCAACCGCGTCTTCGTTATTATCCCGAGCCAATCCAGGGTCGGTGTCGGTGCAAATCTCGTACATCATCTTTTAACTTATTGCTTTTGGAGTCATGCTGAAATCAAACTTTGGGCTCAATATTGCGAACCGGGCTGATGTCGGTTTTATCAAAGGCCGAGGTTTCAGCCTGCATCTTTTGGGTTGCATCGTAAACTGTAGCCGACTGCACCAATGTTGTATCGAAGTTGGCCGGACTTGCAGACCCGCCGTTTGGGCTGCCGGGCAAGGCGGCATTACTTGAGGTGTTTGACAAGCCGGATAACTCGCCCATCAAGACACGTAAATCGGCGGCAAACTGGTCGCCGTCCTGGTAGCGTGTTTCGGGCTTCTTGCTGATGGATAACGCAACCACATTGGCAAGTTTTTCAGACAATTCAGCACGAATAATGCGAATGTCGGGGGCCGGTTCATTGGCAATCTTGTACATCAGCTCGGCCATTGAATCACCCCTGAAGGGCAAGACGCCAGCCAGCATCTGAAACAGCATGACACCTAGCGAATAGAGGTCTGAGCGTCCATCGACTTTTTTGCCCGCAATTTGCTCGGGTGACATAAAACTTGGCGTACCGAGCACCAGCCCGGTTTTTGTTTTGCTCGAGTCCGTGATTCGCGCAATACCAAAGTCAGTCACCTTGACGCTGTCGGTTTCCAGGTCGTACATGATGTTGGCTGGCTTGATGTCACGATGCACCACATTGAGCTTGTGCGCGTAGGCCAAAGCCTCTGCCACTCTTGCAACGATGGACAGCACCTTGGGAATCGGCAGCAACTGGCCTGTTTTTGAGACATCAGCCAGGTCTTTGCCCTTGAGGAACTCCATAGCGATAAACGCCAGGTCATGTTCTTCACCTGCGTCAAAAATCGTGACGATATTTTGATGCTGCAAGCGGCCTGCGGTTTCTGCCTCGCGAAAGAACCGCTCGCGTGCGTCGTCAAGCTCTTCACCTTCAAATTCCTGGCTCAGTGCCATGGTTTTGATGGCAACCACACGGCCTATTTTGGGGTCTTTACCCAGATACACCACACCCATCGCGCCCTTACCAAGCTCTTTTTCAACCTGATAGCGACCCAGCATTGGCTTTTCAACGCCACCGCCGTCCAGCAACATGGTGCCACCAGGGTGCGCGCCGCTACCGCCCAGGATCACAGTTTCAGACAGGTTTTTGGCACGGCTCAACTTGGCAGTCAAGCCTTTGTAGTCTTTGTTCTGCGTGACCATGTACTCATAAACGGCTTCGGCTTTATTGAACTGGCGTTTGCGTTCAAAGTCCAGCGCCAGGTTGCCCAGGTTGTCCATCAGGGCATCGCTGTAGGACACGCGGCGAAACCTGTCAAATGCCATGTCGAGCTGGCCTTGCCCCTGATGCGCCAGACCCATCATGCGATTGGTTTCAGCCGACTCTTCATCTGATTTCAGCTTGCCGGCTTCGGTCATTAAAAAACGCTTGGTGGTCAGTGCCAAATGACCAATTACCAGCAATGATGCTGGAAACACCAGTTGCAGCCACTTGGATGCGCTTGAGAGCAAACCAAATTCCACCCCCAGCAGCAGCACAAAAAGCACCAGCGTCACCATTGCGGCCTTGCCAGCAGACAAACGCGGCAATCCCGCAATCAGGTAAGCGATAACCACCAAAAGCATGGCCAGCGTGGCCCACGTACCCCATGCGGGTTGCACGATGAAGTGTTCACTCAGAATACTGGACGTGATGTGCGCCATTGTTTCGGCAGATGACAGACCCGGACCAGCGGGCGTTTGAAACAGCGTCCCCACACCCACCGCTGTGCCACCAATGATGACGATCTTGTCGGTATATTTGGTAGCCGGGATCTTGCCAGAGATCACGTCATAAAACGAGTCCACCGCAAAGGCGGGCTTGCCCTCTTTGCCCTTGTAGAACTGAGGCAGCATCATGGCCGACTCATCGGTTTTGATGACCAGCCTGCCTATTTGCACCGACTCGCCGTTGTTGAGCTTGACGTCGCCAGAACCAAGATTCAAGCTTTTAGCTGCTGCCAGCAAACTCATCGACGGAATAGCTTTGCCAAAATAATTGATCAGCAAGGGTTCTTGACGGATAGCGCCGTCAACATCTGGCAACTGATTGAGGTGGCCAATGCCAGCGGCGGCTGTGCCGATGATCTCAATCGGCTGCTGCCCGCGAATGGCAGGCACTGAAAACCCACCCGGTTCATCCACCGCGTTTTTCAGGGCGTATGCCGGAAGCGGTTTGTCCGGTTTGCCTTGCGGCACGCCCGTGGTAAAAACCGAAGGCACCAGGACATTGGCGGCTTTGGTCATGCTCGCAGCCAGCAACGCATCAGTGTCCAGTGCGACCTCTGCTTCTGAAATCACTTTGCCCAAAGGCTCGGACGCGGCATTAGGCCCCAGCGCCGGGTCAGCCAGCAGGTCTTTCATTTTGCGGATGTAGACCATGCCACGATCGGTTTGCGGCTCAAAAAACAGCGTGGTGTTGACAATGGTTTTGGCTTTGGCTGCGGCCAGTTTGTCAATCAGATTGGCCTGTACATCACGTGGCCAGGGCCAGCGGCCAATGTTGGCAATACTTTGATCATCAATGGCAATGATGGCAATTCGCTCAGACGGCTGGCGTGATGTGCTGGTACTGGCGAAGTCGTAATAGCGACGCTCCAGCGTGCCGAAAAAGTCGGAAAAGCCGTGCAGCAGAAAAATAGCCAGCACCACCAGAACACCAACGAACCAGTCGGCTCGCCAGAACTGACCGCCCTTTGCGCGGCCGCTAGTGTAGTGTTGCATATGTATTGAACTTTTATATGAACATCCACTCCAAAGCTGATTACTTCAGTTTAGAGGGATAGCAAAATGAACAATCGCAGGGTAGTAGTCGAATTTGGCCAAGATGACT
>JBILXX010000097.1:0-12572 GCA_044378095.1 Polaromonas sp. | reverse complement strand
GCGAGAAGCGAGGGGGAATTGATGCGCTAACCCTGAGCCAGTGCCAAGCCAAGCTAAAAGTGCTTAAAATTTAAGCGCTAAGCGAGTTTGGGTGTTTGCTGATTTTTAATTCTGCAAGTCCCTCAACACAATAAAAAACTTGCAGCGTCCCAGGCTGTACCACCTCGAAAGGAATTCATCATGTTGCTGGAAGAACAAAAGGCCATGCTCACGATTGGGCTGTTTGCCGCTTTGGCCGATGGCAGCAAGGCCGATGCCGAGCGCGAGGAGATCCGGAGCATGGCCGAGTCGCTGGCCAGTGGCGCAGACGGCGCAGACCGGGCAGATTTGTCACGTCTGGTGCAAGACGTGCTGCTCAGGCGAGTGCAGCTGCCATCTGCAACCAGCGTGCTGACCGACAGCGGACAGCGCCAGCTGGCCTACGAAATGGCGGTGTGTGTCTGCGATGCGGATGGCCGACAAACCGACGCTGAACGCCGGTTTTTAACGGTCCTGAAGCAGCAGTTGCACTTGACAACAGAAGAAACCGAAAGTTTTGACAGGCAGGCCGATGAAGTGGTGAACTTGGGCGAAACAGCCGTGCCTGTGTCCGTGCCTGTAGCAGTGGGTGCATCAGGTGCAGCGGCTCTGACTGCGCAAGCCACTGCACAGCCCGCATTCGCCACCCCGCCAAACATGCAGGACGCAGAGCTGGACAAATCAATTTTGAACTACGCCCTGCTCAATGGCGCGCTGGAGTTGCTGCCCCAATCCTGGGCGTCGATGGCGATTATTCCCATGCAGGTCAAAATGGTTTATGCGATTGGCAAAACCAACGGCGTGGATCTGGACCAGGGCCACATCAAGGAATTTATCGCTGCCGTCGGCGTGGGTTTAACCTCGCAGTATCTGGAACAATTTGGCCGCAAATTGCTGGGCGGCCTGCTGGGCAAGGTGGCCGGCAAGACGATTGGGAAAATTGGCGGTACTGCTACTGGCATGGCGTTTTCGTTTGCGACCACCTACGCGCTGGGCCAGGTTGCCAAGCGTTATTACGCGGGCGGGCGCACCATGAATACTGCGGTGCTGCAGGGCACGTTTCAAAGCCTGTTGGGCCCGGCCAAACAGATGCAAACCCAATACATGCCGCAAATCCAGCAAAAAGCGGCTACTTTAGACCCGATGCAGATCATGAACATGCTGCGCAGCAAGTCCTGAATCACGGCGTCAATTTTTTTAATTTGATAGCTGCTTGCGCCTGTTTTTATTGGTCTGTCGTGTTAAATGACTGATAGAAGGTGGGGCCAGGGGGCACCAGGGGGCTACAAGCCAGCGGCCATCGCGGTGACGTGGCAAAGGCACTGCCCTGGCTTTGGGCGGGTAGCAAAAGCAAGATATTGACCGCCGCATTGAAGCGGCTTAACGTCGTTTTTTTCAGTGTTTCGGGTTTGATCCTGGTCAAACCAGTGCTGGCGAGAATCGTCCATACTGCACACACTTGAATGGGGACGACATGAACACCCTGACCACTGCACCGACCCAGCCGGCCAACAGCCTGATCCAGCAGCTTGCGCGCGAGATGATGGCTTTTGCGCCTTTCGCGCAAATGGACGAAGCGCACGTGCGCCTGTTTGTGCAGGGCAGCGAGCAGCGCTACTTTGCACCTGACGAAGCCGTGATGAACCCCACCGACGGGCCGGTGCGCGAGCTGCTGTATATCCGGCGCGGGGCCATCAGTGGAACCAAGGGTTTGGCGCAACTGGCGGGCGGCAGCTTTTTGTATGAGTCAGGTGATCTGTTCCCCATCAGCGCGGTGATTGCTGAGCGTGCCGTCACGGCCAGTTACCTGGCACGTGAAGACTGCTTTGTGCTGGCGCTGCCCAACGCCAAAGTCCAGGCGCTTGCCGCTCAAAGTGCGGTGTTTGCAGACTTTTTAAATCGCCGGGTACAAAGCTTTTTGGACTTGTCGCGCAAGGCGCTGCAAAGCCAATACGCCTCCAAAGTGCTGGCCGAGCAGTCGATGGAAGCCCCCTTGTCTGAGCTGGTGCGTTTTGCGCCGTTGAGTTGCGACAGCGCAACGCCGATCCGGGCGGCACTGACGCTGATGAAAGAGCGGCGGGTTGGCTCAATGCTGGTCTTGCACCCCGACCAGAGCGCGCAGGGCATTTTGACGCGCCATGACGTGCTGGACCGCATCACCCTGCCCGCGGTGCCGCTCGACGCGCCGATCAAAGACGTGATGGTCTCGCCCGTGCATTGCCTGAGCGACGGGCACACCGCGCAAGACGCGGCGCTGATGATGTCACGCTACGGCATCCGCCACGTGCCCATCACGCGTGAGGGCAAGGTGATTGGCATCGTATCTGAGCGCGATTTGTTTGCGATGCAGCGGTTGAGCTTGCAACAACTGTCAAGCTCGCTTCGGCAAGCACCTGATGTAGATACTTTGAAAACGCTGGCCCCGGGCATTCGGCAGTTTGCCGAGCGGTTGCTGGGCCAAGGCATTCAGGCGCGGCAACTGACGGGGCTGATCAGCCACCTGAACGACCTGCTGACCCAGCGCCTGCTGGACGTGCTGGCCACGCAGCACGGCCTGGACAAGTCGCAAGCCTGCTGGCTGGCTCTTGGCTCAGAGGGGCGCGATGAGCAAACCATCGCCACTGACCAGGACAACGCACTCGTATTGGTCGATGAGCTGCCACAAGACGAGACCCAACGCTGGCTTGCATTTGCGCATGACGCCAACCAGGCGCTGGACGCCTGCGGCTATCCGCTGTGCAAGGGCAACATCATGGCCAGCAACCCGGAGCTGTGCCTGGCAGCCACGCGCTGGCAGGAGCGATTTGCGCAATGGATCGGCTACGGCACGCCTGAAGACTTGCTCAATGCGAGCATCTTTTTTGACCTGCGCCCGCTTTGGGGCAATGCCGCATTGGCCGAAACTCTGCGCCACAGCATCACGGCAAAGGCTGCGCCCACGCCGCGCTTTTTGAAAATGCTTGCGCTCAATGCCCTTGCGCGCACCGCGCCCCTGACCTGGACTGGTGCGATTGAGACGCACGATGACGGAACGGTTGATTTAAAGCTGCGGGGCACGGCAATATTTGTCGATGCCGCCCGCGTTTACGCATTGGCCAACGGCATTGCCGCGACCAACACCCGCGAGCGCCTGTTGGCATTTGGGCAGGCTCTGGGCATCAAACCAAGGGAATACGAAGGCTGGATCGGCGCGTTTGAGTTTTTGCAAATGCTGCGCCTGCGCGTGCAAACCGAGATCGCCGAGGGGCGGGGGGACCCGGACCACCCCAACCGGATTGAAGTGCGCAGTTTGAACACGATTGACCGGCGAATTTTGAAAGAAAGCCTGCGTCTGATGAGCGAGCTGCAGCAGCGTATGCAGCTGGACTACGGGCGGTAGGCCATGTCGCTGTTTGACTGGTTGACTCGCCGCAGCCCAAGCACCCCTCAGCTCACGCATGAGCGCTGGGTGGTGGTCGATGTTGAAACGAGCGGGCTCGACCCGCAGGCGGCTCAACTGCTGGCCATCGCAGCCGTTGCGGTGCAGGTGGACTGGACGACCCGCAAGCTCAGCATTGTGCCGGGCGACAGCTTTGAAGTGGACATACGGCCCGAAACCGTTGTCAAAGACAAAGGCAACATCCTGGTCCACGGCATTGGCCAAAACCGGCAGCTGCAGGGGGAAAGCCTGAAAGATGCGCTTAACGACTTTGTCGGCTACATCGGCGACGCCAAACTGATGGCGTTTCATGCGTGGTTTGACAAAGCCCTGATCGGGCGGCATGTCCAGATGGCCATGCTGCCGGGGATGGCCAAAGGGCTGCCCAACACGTGGGTTGACATTGAAAAACTCTGTGTAGCTGTCCACACACAGATCAAAGCCCATTCGCTGGACGAATGGATGGACGAATTCGGTATCACCTGCGCCGCGCGCCACGAGGCCGCCGCCGACACCTTCGCCGAATGCGAAGTACTACAGCGCATCTGGCCACGCATCGCGGCGCAGTCAACCAGCTGGGCGGATATCTTGCGACTTGAAAAAGAAGGGCGATGGCTGGCGAGAAACAGTTAGGCTGCTGAGTAGCGCTGCCTGTGTTTGATTGTCAGATAATTGCTATTATTTCAGGAGCTGCTTGCGCAGGTATTCATTGGCCTGCAGCCCTAAACGATAGTTAAAAAAGCCCTAAAACAGGCTTTAAACGTCATCTTCAGGCGCTTTTGGCCTGATCTGCCTGCCACCAGGCCACGCAGGCCCGCGCCAGCGCGGCGGTGGTGTCAACGCAGTGGGCGCGCAGCGGTGACTGAACGGCATCTAGCGCCAAGGGCGTTTCAGTGCATGCCAAAACCACCGCGCCTGCGCCTTGCCTTAACAACGCCTGCACGGCTTGTACGATCAGTTGACCGCCTTGGGCGGCCTGGCCAGCCTTGACGAGGTCAATGCCTGGCAAGACCAGCATGTCCAGCGTTGCGTCATCTGGCAGCAGGGCCTGATAGCCCGCGCTTTGCAAAGGCGCATCAAAAATCCTGGCGGCCAGGGTGGCTCGGGTGGCGATGATGCCGATGCTTGCGCCCGGCGCGGCCAGCTGGCGCACTTCTGCGATGCTGGCAGAAACGATGCTGATGAAGGGTACGCTGCAACCTTTGGCCAAGTCGGCATACCAGAAATGCGCGGTGTTGCAGGGCATGGCCAGCGCCGTTGCGCCCGCAGCAATCAAACGGTCACGTCCGGCCAGCAGCTCTGGCAAGGGTGAGCGCCCACCACTCAGGATGGCGGGTGGGCGGGAGGGGATGCGGGGGTCTGACTGAATCAGCAAAGGCACATGATCGGCATCGCCTTTGGCAGGCGTAGCGGCGAGTACCTTGCTGAAAAAATCAAGCGTGGCCAAGGGCCCCATGCCGCCTAAAACACCAATCATGCGTGTAACCTCATTTAATGCGTGTCAGTGGGTCGCCATCAAGTAGCCACCCGTCAGAAATGCCAAACCAAGTGTGACCAGAAAAATCATCGCCACAGGCCGCCAGCCGAGCTGCGTGACGTCTTTCAAGGACGTTTTCAGGCCCACGCCTGCAATAGCCAAAACCAAAAACGCCTGCGACACACTGGATGCGCCAGACTGAACCTGCACGGGCACCCAGCCTGTGCTGTTGACCAGCATCAGCACCACAAACGCGACTGTAAACCAGGGCAGCAACGGTGTTTTGACGGCGTTGCCCGCATCGGCCAGGCGTTTGCGCACCACCAGTGAAATGACCACCAGCACCGGCATTAAAAACGCCACCCGCATCAGCTTGGTGATGGTGGCTGCGTCGCCTGCTTGCGGCGACAGGCTGTAGCCCGCACCGACGACCTGCGCCACGTCATGAATCGTGGCACCAATGAACTGGCCCGCCATCACCGCGTCAAAACCCAGCCACTGCGTGATCAGCGGATACACCACCATGGCCATGGTCGACAGCGTGGTGACACCCACCACCGTCAGCGTGGTGTCGCGCTCCAGGTTGGCGTTTTTGGGCAGCACGCTGGAAATCGCCAGCGCTGCCGACGCGCCGCAGATGGCGGTTGCGCCGCCAATCAGCACGCCCAGATTACTGTCGACTTTGAACAGCCGGGCCAGCAGCAAGCCGAGTGCAATCGTCAGGCAGATAGCGACCAGCAGCGCCACCGCGGTTTGCCAGCCTAGCGTGACCACATGGTCTATCGTCAGCCGCAGGCCGAGCAGGGCCACGCCGAGTCGCAGCACCGTGCTGGACGCAAACTGGATGCCCGCAGCGCAGCGCTTGTCTTCACTGATGAAATGCAGCGCCAGCCCAAGCAGCAGCGCAAACAGCAGCATGGAGCCTTTGTAGTGGCTGCCCAAAAATGCGGCGGCCATGGCAACAAGGGCTGTCACCAGCAAGCCGGGGATGAGCGTTTTCGTGAACGCGACGGCCGCTGGCGGGGTGAGTGTTGTCATCAAGGCAGATTTTTAAAGCGGCTTCAAACCGCTAAATGCATCCATGTAGCCGTACAGTGCCACCGAGCCACCGGTGTGAAGGAACACCACGTTCTGGCCTTTCTTGAAATGACCCTTGCGGCACAGGTCAATCAGCCCGGCCATGCCTTTGCCCGAATACACCGGGTCAAGCAAGATGCCTTCGAGACGCGCCATCATGGTCACGGCCTCAATCATGCCGGGAGTAGGCACGCCATAGCCGCCACCCACGTAGTCGCAGTTGGCCATGACACTTTCACGGCTGACGCTGCCGGGCACACCCAGCAGTTCAGCGGTTTTAACTGCCAGGTTGTAGACGTTGGTTTCTTGCGCTTCTTTGGGCGCGCGCACGCCAATGCCAAGCACCGGAATCTGGCTGCGTGTGCCTTCAAGACCCACTACCAAACCCGCTTGCGTGCCGGCACTGCCCGTGGCGTGGGTGATGCAGTCAATGCGCAAATCCTGCGTGTTGAACTGGTTGACCATCTCTAACGCGCACACCACATAGCCCAAGGCACCAATCGGGTTAGAGCCGCCACCAGGAATGATGTAAGGCTTTTGACCCTTGGCGCGCAGCTCATCAGCCAGCTTGGCCATGGCGGCGTTCATGTCGGTGCCACCGGGAGCTTCAGCAACATTCGCGCCGTACAAGTGATCCAAAAACACATTGCCCGAGTGCTTGTAGTTTTCAACTTTTGAGCCAGTGCGGTCTTCCAGCAAAATCTCGCACTTCATGCCCATCTTGGCTGCAATGGCAACCGTCTGGCGTGCGTGGTTCGATTGCGTGGCGCCCTGCGTGATGATGGTGTCTGCGCCGTGCTTGACGGCATCGGCCATTAAAAATTCCAGTTTGCGGGTTTTGTTGCCGCCTGAGCCCAGGCCAGTGCAGTCGTCACGCTTGATGTACAGGTTGGGCCCGCCCAGAGCTTCGGTCATGCGGGGCATGAACTCCAGCGGCGTCGGGCCGTGGGTGATGTGAACGCGGGGAAAATTGGTGAGTTTCATGAGGTGCTTTCTGTTGGGGTTGAATGGGTAAAAGATTAGTTTGCGTCGCCAGCAATGGCTGTAGCGACGGCGACGATTTGGCCGATCAGCACGCAGTCATCATCCGTCAATGACAGCGGCGTGCGCAAGTCCATCAACTGGTTTAAAACTGCTTTGGAGTTGGGAATGTCTGGCTTGTTTTGCAGGTAGTGCCAGTGCTCGTAGTTGCTGGTAAAGGCAACCGGGGTGGCCGTGCCAAACCACTTGATGTACAAGCCGCGCAGGCTGCATTCTTTTAAAAACCGCTCAATCAGAGGTGGGGTCAAATCAAGCGTGAACTGAATCGAGCTGGCAATAAATTCTTCTTTGGCATCCCGCGCAGGAACGGACACATACCGCGCTTTGCCCAGCTCGCAGGCTAGCGTGGCGTAAATGTGATTCCAGCGCCGCCCCCGGTCTGCCAACTGGCCGATTTGCGGGCGCAACAAACTTGCCGCCAGGTTCGACATACGCATGCTGAAGTTGGGCGTGACGTATTTCCAGCGCTCAAACACCTCGGGTGCTGGCTTCAAAATATGCTGGTCGTACATCATGTAGCAGCCTGACATCAAAATAGCTTGTGCTGCGACATCATCGTCGTCGGTGACGAGTAGGCCGCCTTCGCCGGAATTGATGTGCTTGTAGGTTTGTGCGCTGTAGCAGCCGACTTTGCCCCAGGTGCCGGTGTGCTGGCCGTCCCACTTGGCACCCATGGTGTGGGCGCAGTCTTCAACGATGGCGATGCCGTATTTGTCGCACACAGCCCGCACCGCTTGCAAGTCAGCAATGTGGCCACGCATGTGCGAGAGTAAAAACACTTTGGCACCGCTGGTGGCTGCTTTGCGTTCCAGGTCGGCCATGTCGGTCATGTAGTCGCTGCTGGCTTCGACCAGCACCGCTTCAGCGCCGGCATGGGCAATCGCACCCGGCACAGGTGACAGGGTAAAGGTGCTGGTTAACACCTTGTCGCCAGGTTTGACACCAAGCGCCTTGAGCGCAATAAACATGGCCGCGCCGCACGAGCTGACGGCCACACAATACTTGCTGCCTACGTAGGCGGCGTAATCCTGCTCCAGCAGTGATGGCTCTGGGTAGCCTGAGCCCTGCTCGCCATAACGGTGCAGCCTGCCCGAGCGCATCAACGCTACTGCACGCTCAATCGCTTCTTCAGGTATCGGCTCGGGTGTGCTCAGGTCTTTACCAAACCACAAACCATCCGGTGCGTGCGACGTGGCGTTGGGTGTCGCATCAGTCAGTGTTGCAGACATCATTGAATCAGTGTTGGTGTCCAGCAAGTGTTCCCAATTCAAACGCTTCTTGCGGGAAGTATTTCTTCAGGCGAATGTCACCCGTGCGGGCATGGCCTTCCATGCCTTCCAGGCGCGAGATTCGGGCCGCAACCTGGCCGACTTCACGGCTGGCGCCTTGCGTCAAGCGCTGGTAAGTCACCGTTTTGATGAACTTGCCGACACTCAAGCCGCCCGAGTAACGCGCAGCGCCCCGGGTCGGCAAAATGTGGTTGGGGCCAGCACACTTGTCGCCATACGCCACGGTGGTTTCTTCACCCAAAAACAGCGACCCATAATTAGTCAACTTGGCTAGCCACCAGTCCAGGTCTTTGGCAAACACCTGCAAATGCTCGGGGGCGGACTGGTCGCTGACTTCAACCATTTCCTCGCGGCTGCCGACCAGCACCACCTCACCATAGTCGCGCCAGGCGGCGGTGGCGGCATTGCGTGCCATCTCAGGCAGGGCGGCTATGACGGATGGCATGAGCTCGATCACCTTCATGCCCAGTTCGCGCGATGTGGTGTACAGCCATACGGGTGAGTCCGGGCCATGCTCGGCCTGGCCTGCCAGGTCAGCAGCCACCAAATTCACGTCGGCGGTTTCATCGGCAATGATGGCGGACTCGGTGGGCCCAGCCACCACGTCAATGCCAATGCGGCCAAACAGCGTGCGTTTGGCCTCGGCCACAAAGCGATTACCAGGCCCCACAATCACGTCCGCGGGCTTGGGCGAATACAAACCAAACGCCATGGCCGCTATGCCTTGCACGCCGCCAAGTGCCAGCACCGTGTCTGCGCCACACAGCTTCATGGTGTGCAGAATGGCCGGGTTCACGCCGGCTTCTTTGTGGCCTGGTGACGTTGCGACGATGTTAGGGACGCCCGCCACCTTGGCGGTACACACGCTCATGATGGCCGAGGCCGCGTGCGCATAACGGCCGCCCGGCACGTAGCAACCTGCGGTGTTGACCGGGATCAGCTTTTGCCCGGCAACCAAGCCGTCAATCAGCTCCACTTCAAACTCGTGCAATGACTCGCGCTGGCGCTGGGCAAAGTCCTTGACGCGCGCGTGGGCAAATGCGATGTCGTCCTTGGTACCTTGGCTCAAGGCTTTGCTGGCTTTGGCAAAGTCATCGTCACCCACCACGATGTCGCCATGCCAGCCGTCAAAGTCCCGCGCATATTTTTCAACCGCCTCACGGCCATTTTTTTGAATGTCAGCCAGCAAGCGCTCAACCGTTTCAGACGTCGCGCTGTCAATCGCCGCTTGTGGCGGCGTGGCTTTCTTTAAATACTCAATCGGCATGGACTACTTTCTCTTAACAAATTTAATATGCAAGCGTCTTTAGCCGCGACCCTTCCAGGGTACGACGCGGCGTTCAACAAAGCGCACCAAGTGGTCAAAGGCGTAGGCAATGATGGCAATCACCACGATGCCCATGATGACTATGGGCGTCTGCAAAAATCGGGAGGCTGACAACACCGTGTAGCCCAGGCCAGACGTTGCGGCAACCATTTCGGCGGCCACCAGTGTGGTCCAGCCAAAACCGATGCCCACACGCATGGCGGTAAATATTTCGGGCATGGCAGACGGCAAAATAACCATGCGAACCACTTGCCAGCGGGTGGCACCAAACGAATAGGCGGCGTGAATCTGCTCAATGGCGGCCGACCTGACGCCCGCACGCGCGCCCAAAGCCATTGGTGCGAGTACCGACAGGAAAATCAGCAGCACCTTGGACAACTCGTCAATACCAAACCAGATGATCATCAGTGGCAGGTAAGCCAGTGGCGGAATCGGGCGATAGAACTCAATCGGCGGGTCAAACACGCCGCGTGCAACCGGGCTCATGCCCATGGCAATGCCCAGCGGAATCCCAATAGCGCAGGCCAGCAGGAACGCGCCAAACACCCGCAGCGTGCTGACCCAGGTGTGTTCCCAAAAGCTGGCACCGGTAAAACCGTCTCTGAGCATGGTCACAAATGCGTCGATTACGGCCATCGGGGAAGGCAGGAAAAGAGGCTTGACGAAACCGGCATAGGTCACAAACCACCAGAAAAAGAGCAAGCCGGCGATGACCACGGCGCTGATTTTCAAACTGTCGCCTTGACCAGGCACGCCGTATATTTCGCCGGGCTTGGCGGGTTTGGCCTTCATGAGGCCAGCCCACAAGCCGTTGCCAGAGTTTGTTGGGGCGTTACTCATGATGGGCTCCTTCTTCGTCGGCAAAGATGATTTGCAAAATCTCTTCTCTGAGGGCAATAAATTCTGCGGACGCTTTGATCGCTCTGGCGTTGCCCGTCTCAAAATAGCGCCGACTGAATGGCAAGTCGAAGACGTGTGAAATACGGCCGGGCCGCGGCGACATCACAATCAGCTTGGTGCCCATGAACAGGGCTTCTTCAACGCTGTGGGTGATAAAAAACACCATCTTTCCGGTGTCGCGCCAGACTTTCAAAATCAACTCTTGCGCACGCTCGCGCGTGAGCGCGTCCAGCGCGCCCAGCGGCTCGTCCATCAGCAAAATGGCTGGGTCACTGGTCAGTGCCCTGGCAATGCCGACGCGCTGCTGCATGCCGCCCGACAGCTCATAGGTGGCCGACTGCTCAAACTGCTCCAGTCCCAACAGTTTGATAAATTCTCTGGCGATTTTTTCGCGTTTGGGTCTATCGTGGCCTTGAATTTTCAAACCGAAGGACACGTTGTCCAGTACGTTTAACCAGGGCAGCAAGGCGTGCTTTTGAAATACCACCGAGCGGTCTGCGCCAGGGCCTGTGACCACACGACCATTCAAAGATATTTCACCTTCACTGGGCGCCATGAAGCCGGCAATCAGATTCAGCAAGGTTGATTTGCCGCAGCCTGACGCACCCAGTGCCACCACAAATTCTTTTTCATGAATCTCAAGGTTAATGTTTTTGAGCGCGTGAACAGATGGTTTACCGGGAACCGGATAAAACACCGATGCGTTTTTGATGGCGAGTGCTGACATGCTGAGCCCCAAGGGTTAAAGGCACGCGCTGACCTGCTACCTGAACAGGTCAGCACGCGAAGTAAGCAAGACGGATTACTTGCCTGCAGCCGCTTTAGCAAACTCAGCGTTGACAAACTTGGTGTAGCTGTCAGCCGCTGCGCTGATACGGCCAGCACCCTTGAGGAAGTCGGCGGTGGACTTGATGGTGGTGGCTGCACCGCCGGCCATCCAGGCTGCTGACATGTTCAAATCGCCATCAGGGTAAGTGGTTCCGTCCAACATGGGCACGACGGCAGCCGGCGTGACACCTACGCTGGCGGCGACAGCTTTGATTTTTTCTGAGTCAGCGTTCCACGCGGCTTTATTCTTCATGTAGTCGCCATTGATTTCGTTCATGGCCTTCAAAAAGTTGACCAAGCCCGCACGGTTGGCTGCGGCAAATTTATTGGTGGCAACCCAGGCATTGAAGGTCGGAAAGCCCGTTTTCGCAACCGCACCAGCGGTGACCATGACCTTGCCGTTTTCACGCAATTTGGTTTGAACGGGAACCCAAACAAAAGCTGCGTCGATCGCGTTTTGAGCCCAAGCGGCAGCGATTTCAGAAGGCGACATGCCCATGACCGTCACATCCTTTTCCGTCAAACCGTACATTTTCAAAGCGCCCAAGAGTGAGAAGTGCGCGGTTGAACCAATTGGCACAGCAATTTTCTTGCCTTTTAAATCAGCTGGCTTTTCAATGCCTGAGCCGTTGCGAGTAACCAATGCCTCTGAGCTGTCAATGACTTTGCCCACAGAGATCATTTGATATTCCAGGCCAGAGCTCAGGCCGGCTGACAGGGGCGTAGAGCCGATTTCAGAAATTTGAATGCCGCCAGAGGCCATGGCCGCATTGACCTCAGCGCCTGAAGCGAACTGACGCCACTCAATGGTCCATCCCGTGGCTTTTTCAAGCGCTCCGTTGGCGATAAGCGCTTTATAGGGAACAGGATCTGAATCGCCCCGGGTTTCATGGAGGCCCGTTGGGTTAAGTCAGACCGAGATGACGGCCTGACTGGTTAATTGCCGATAGTAATTTTCTTCAGCTTCGGCAGGGGGAATGTAACCGATGGGCTCCAGCAGTCGGTGGTGGTTAAACCAGGACACCCATTCAAGCGTGGCAAGTTCAAGGGATTCCTTGGTTTTCCAGGGTGCGCGGCGGTGAATCAATTCGGCCTTGTACAAGCCGTTAATCGTCTCGGCCAATGCGTTGTCGTAGCTGTCGCCTTTACTGCCCACCGACGGCTCGATGCCCGCCTCGGCCAGTCGCTCGCTGTACC
>JBILXX010000096.1:0-12623 GCA_044378095.1 Polaromonas sp. | reverse complement strand
GCGAGAAGCGAGGGGGAATTGATGCGCTAACCCTGAGCCAGTGCCAAGCCAAGCTAAAAGTGCTTAAAATTTAAGCGCTAAGCGAGTTTGGGTGTTTGCTGATTTTTAATTCTGCAAGTCCCTCACACATGAAAACAAAAGCCGCCGTCGCCTGGCAATCAGGCCAGCCCTTAAGCATTGAAACCGTTGACCTGGACGGCCCGCGTTACGGCGAGGTGCTGGTCGAAATCAAGGCCACCGGCATTTGCCACACCGACTACTACACGCTGTCGGGTGCAGACCCGGAGGGCATCTTCCCCGCAATCCTCGGCCACGAAGGCGCCGGCATTGTGGTCGATGTCGGCCCCGGTGTGACAACGCTTAAAAAAGGCGACCACGTCATACCGCTGTACACACCCGAATGCCGTCAGTGCAAGTTTTGCCTGTCGCGCAAAACCAATTTGTGCCAGCTGATTCGCGGCACGCAGGGCAAGGGTTTGATGCCAGACGCCACCAGCCGCTTCAGCCTGGACGGCAAGCCGATTTTTCACTACATGGGCACGTCAACTTTCAGCAACTACACAGTAGCGCCTGAAATATCACTGGCCAAAATCCGTGAAGACGCACCGTTTGACAAGGTTTGCTACATCGGCTGCGGTGTGACCACTGGCATTGGTGCCGTGCTGTTTACGGCCAAGGTCGAAGCCGGTGCCAACGTGGTGGTTTTTGGCCTGGGCGGTATTGGCCTGAATGTGATTCAGGGCGCAAAGATGGTCGGCGCTGACAAAATTATTGGCGTGGACATCAACCCCGCCCGGCAAGCCATGGCGCGCAAGTTTGGCATGACGCATTTCATCAACCCGAATGAAGTTGAAAACGTGGTGGATGCCATTGTGCAGTTGACCGACGGCGGAGCAGACTACAGCTTTGAATGCATTGGCAACACGAAGGTGATGCGCCAGGCACTGGAATGTACGCACAAAGGTTGGGGCCGCAGCATCATCATTGGTGTGGCTGAGGCAGGGGCTGAAATCTCTACCCGCCCCTTTCAGCTTGTGACTGGCCGCAAGTGGGAAGGCTCTGCTTTCGGCGGCGCGCGTGGCCGTACCGACGTACCGAAGATTGTGGACTGGTACATGGAAGGCAAGATCAATATTGATGATTTGATAACGCACACCATGCCGCTGGAGGACATCAATAAAGGTTTTGATCTCATGAAAAGCGGCGAGTCTATCCGCGGCGTGGTCTTGTTTTGACCGTTATGGAATTGCTCAGTGAGCATGCCTGCTTTGGCGGACAGCAGCGCTTTTACAAACACGACTCCAAAGAAATCGGCTTGCCGATGCGCTTTTCAGTCTTTTTGCCGCCCCAAGCTGCACATGACTCTGCGCATGGCGCTGTACCGGCATTGGTTTACCTGGCAGGCCTGACCTGCAACGAAGAAACCTTCATGACCAGAGCGGGGGCGCAGCGCCTGGCCGCTGAGCTAGGTTTGGCTTTGATAGCGCCTGACACCAGCCCACGCGGTGCGGGTGTCGCGGGTGAATCTGAAAGCTGGGACTATGGCGTGGGCGCGGGGTTTTACCTGGACGCCACACAAGCGCCGTGGGCTAAAAACTGGCGGATGGAAAGCTATATCACGCAGGAACTGCTGCCGCTGGTCACTACCGCACTGCCGATCAATTCCGACAAAGTCGGCGTCTTTGGTCACTCTATGGGTGGGCATGGCGCATTGACATTGGCGCTCAGGCATCCTGCGCTTTTCAAATCGGTTTCTGCCTTTGCACCCATCTGTGCGCCTGCGCAGTGCCCGTGGGGGCGCAAGGCGTTTGCAGGCTATTTGGGTGCAGACGAATCGACCTGGGCGGCGCATGATGCGACGGCGTTGATGGGAAAGCTGACGTCAGCACCCTACCCCGGCGGCATCCTCATCGACCAGGGACTGGCCGACAAGTTCTTGGCTGATCAGTTGCATCCGAATCTGTTGGAGGCTGCTTGCGCATCGGTCGGCCAGCCCCTGGTGGTGCGCCAACATGCCGGTTATGACCACGGCTACTATTTCATCGCCAGCTTCATGGCGGATCATTTGCGCCATCACGCCCAGCAATTGACGGGTGACTTGCTCTATATTTAGGAGCTGCTTGCGCCCCTATTGATTGGCCTGGGGGCCCAAATGACCCTTGAAAAAGCCCAAAATTAGCACAAACGCGCCTTCGCAGCCTCGTACTCACGACGCAACTGCGCCACATAGTCAGCCGTGCTTTGCACCTGAGTCACCGCACCAATGCCCTGGCCGCAACCCCAGATGTCTTTCCAGGCTTTGGACTTGTCGCCACCAAAGTTCATTTTGCTGGGGTCGCTGACGGGCAGGTTGTCCGGGTCCATGCCCGCAGCCCGAATCGACGGCGCCAGGTAGTTGCCGTGTACGCCAGTAAAGAGGTTGCTGTAGACGATGTCGTCGGAATTGCTGTCAACGATGGCCTGCTTGTAGGCGTCTGACGCGCGTGCCTCGGTGGTGGCAATGAAGGCCGAGCCGATATAGCCAAAGTCTGCGCCCATGGCTTGCGCAGCCAAAACTGCACCCCCGGTTGAAATAGCGCCCGACAGCGCAATCGGGCCGTCAAACCACTGGCGGATCTCCTGAATCAGCGCAAACGGGCTTTTGACGCCGGCATGGCCGCCTGCACCTGCAGCCACAGCAATCAGGCCGTCTGCGCCCTTTTCAATCGCCTTGCGGGCATGTTTGTTGTTGATGATGTCGTGAAGCACCACACCGCCGTAGCTATGGGCAGCAGCGTTGATGTCTTCACGCGCGCCCAGGCTGGTGATGATGATGGGCACCTTGTACTTGACGCACATCGCCATGTCGTGCTCCAGACGGTCGTTGGACTTGTGCACGATCTGGTTGATGGCAAACGGCGCGGCGGGCTTGTCGGGGTTGGCCTTGTTGTAAGCGGCCAAAGCCTCGGTGATCTCGATCAACCACTCTTCCAGTTGCTCGGCAGGCCGGGCGTTGAGCGCCGGCATGGAGCCGACCACACCTGCAATGCACTGGGCAATGACAAGCTTGGGGTTGCTGATGATGAACAACGGCGAGCCGATGATGGGCAGAGGCAGGTTATTCAGGGGTGCGGGCAGTTTGGACATGAATTTGGCTTAAAAAAGACTGTTTTAGGGTATCAAATAGGGCTTTAGCCCAATGAATACGGGCGCAACCAACTACTGAAAAAGGAGTGCCACGGATGGATCAAAACGCCTCAAGCGCCAGCGCCGTCACGCAATCTGCACCCTCCACAATGCTGTCGCGCATCCCGGGGGCTTTGGTCAGCAGGTGGTCGGCGTAAAAGCGGGCCGTGGTGATTTTGGCTTTCATGAACTCAACGTCTACACCCTTGGCCAGTTGCTCTTGCGCCACCAGCAGTGAGCGCCCCATTTGCCAGCCTGCCACCACATTGCCAGCCAACATCAGGTAAGGCACGCTGCCAGCAAACACAGCGTTGGGGCTGTTTTTGCCGAAATCGACGACGAACTCAATCACGTCGATCAGCGCCAGGCGTGCGGCTTTCAGACGCTTGGCCACAACCAAAGCATCAGCGCTTCCTTGCTTGAGCAAATCTCCTTCAGTCGCCTCAATTTGCGCAGCAATGCCTTTGGCAGTTTGGCCGCCATCGCGCATGGTTTTGCGGCCTATCAGGTCGTTGGCCTGAATGGCAGTGGTGCCTTCGTAAATCGTCAAGATTTTGGCGTCGCGGTAATACTGCGCTGCACCCGTTTCTTCAATAAAGCCCATGCCGCCATGGACTTGCACGCCGGTTGAAGTCACCTCCAGGCTCATCTCGGTGCTGTAGCCTTTGACCAGTGGCACCATGAATTCGTAAAACGCCAGGTTTTGTTTGCGCACATCCGCGTCAGGATGGTGGTGGCTGGCATCGTAAGCCGCAGCAGCAACGGACGCCATAGCGCGGCAGCCTTCGGTGTAGGCGCGCATGGTCATCAACATGCGTTTCACATCAGGGTGGTGAATGATGGGCGCACTGGCTTTGATGGAGCCATCGACCGGGCGGCTTTGCACGCGGTCTTTGGCAAAGCTCACTGCCTTCTGGTACGCCCGCTCGGCCACCGCAATGCCCTGCATGCCAACGGCGTAGCGGGCAGAGTTCATCATGATGAACATGTATTCCAGGCCGCGATTTTCCTGACCGACGATGTAACCCACAGCGCCACCGTTGTCACCGTATTGCAGCACAGCTGTGGGCGAGGCTTTGATACCCATCTTGTGCTCAATGCTGACGCAATGCACATCATTGCGAGCACCGAGAGTACCGTCTTTACCAACCATGAATTTGGGTACGACAAACAGACTGATGCCCTTGACGCCTTCGGGCGCGCCCGTGACGCGAGCCAACACCAGATGGACAATGTTGTCAGCCATGTCGTGCTCACCATAGGTGATGTAAATTTTGGTGCCAAACACTTTGTAAGTGCCATCAGCTTGTGGCTCGGCACGCGAACGCACAGCGGCCAGGTCTGAGCCTGCCTGCGGCTCGGTCAGGTTCATGGTGCCAGTCCATTCGCCGCTGACCAATTTTTCCAGATACGTTGCTTTCAATTCATCGCTGCCCGCTGTCAGCAGCGCTTCAATCGCACCGTCGCTTAGCAATGGGCACAGCGCAAAGCTCATGTTGGCCGAGTTCAGCATTTCACCGCAGGCCGCGCCAATGGTTTTGGGCAAGCCCTGGCCGCCATACTCAGCCGGGTGTTGCAACGCTTGCCAGCCGCCTTCAGCATATTGCTTGAAGGCTTCTTTAAAACCCGGTGTGGTGGTGACGACACCGTTTTTAAAGCTCGACGGGTTGATATCCCCAGCCCAGTTGAGCGGAGCCAGCACACCTTCATTGAACTTGGCGCATTCCTCAAGCACCGCTTGGGCTGTGTCCAAGCCCGCATCTTCAAAGCCTGGGATTTTGGCGACCTGTTCAATGCCAGCAATGTGCTGAATGTTGAACAGCATGTCTTTGAGGGGGGCTTTGTAGGTCATGTTTTGTCTCGGGTCACAAGGGAAAAATTTAACAGAGAGATCAGGAGAAAAGGAGGAACACAAAAGAAAGCCTTCGGATTTCTCCTTGACCTCCTCGATCTCCTTGTGAAATCTAGCGTTTAAAGTGCAGCCGTCAGCTCAGGCACAGCGGTGAACAAATCAGCCACCAAACCATAGTCAGCCACGCTGAAGATCGGTGCTTCTTCGTCTTTGTTGATGGCAACAATGACCTTGCTGTCCTTCATACCAGCCAGGTGCTGGATAGCGCCTGAAATGCCTGCTGCGATGTACAACTGCGGTGCAACAATCTTGCCGGTTTGGCCAACTTGCCAGTCGTTGGGCGCATAGCCAGCATCGACCGCAGCGCGTGATGCGCCCAATGCAGCGCCCAGTTTATCGGCCAGCGGCGTCATCACTTCAGTGAATTTTTCGCCTGAACCCAAGGCGCGACCACCCGAGACGATGATCTTGGCGGCCGTCAATTCAGGCCGGTCGTTTTTGGCAATTTCTGAGCTGAGGAAAGTGGTCTTGCCGTTGTCGGCCACGCCTGCCAGCACTTCAATGGCAGCGCTGCCGCCGAGTGCAGCAGGATCGAACCCCGTGGTGCGCACGGTGATGACTTTGGTCGCGTCCAGGCTTTGCACCGTGGCAATCGCGTTGCCAGCGTAGATGGGGCGCTCAAAGGTGTCAGGTGCATCGACCTTGGTGATGTCTGAAATCTGACCGACATCCAGTGCTGCGGCAACGCGCGGGGCAATGTTTTTGCCTGATGCGGTGGCGGGGAAAAGAATATGTGAGTAGCTGGCTGCAATCGACAGAATCTGCGCCGCCATGTTTTCAGCCAGGCCGTGGGCAAAATGATCACCATCAACGTGAATGACTTTAGCAACGCCAGCAATGTTTGCCGCGGCTTTTGCAGCGCCTTCAGCGGCCTTACCTGCTACCAAAATGTGAACATCTCCACCGCACTGGGCCGCAGCTGTGACGGTGTTCAGGGTGGCCGGCTTGATGCTGGCGTTGTCGTGTTCAGCAATAACTAGAGTAGACATGTTTAGATGACCTTTGCTTCGTTTTTCAATTTATCAACCAGGGCGGCCACATCGGCCACCTTGATGCCGGCGCTGCGCTTGGGCGGCTCGCTGACTTTTAAGGTTTTGATGCGCGGCTTGACGTCCACACCCAAATCTTCGGGTTTGAAGTTATCCAGCTGCTTTTTCTTGGCCTTCATGATGTTAGGCAGCGTGACATAGCGCGGCTCGTTCAGGCGCAAGTCGGTGGTGATGATGGCTGGCAATGTGAGCGACAGAGTCTCCAGACCACCATCGACTTCCCGGGTGACTTTGGCTACGCCATCAGCGACTTCAACCTTCGAGGCAAACGTTGCTTGAGGCCAGCCCAGCAAGGCAGCCAGCATTTGCCCGGTCTGGTTGCAGTCGTCGTCAATGGCCTGCTTGCCAAGAATCACGAGTTGCGGCTGTTCCTTGTCAACCAGCGCTTTGAGCAGCTTGGCCACGGCCAGTGGCTGCAGTTCTTCAGAGGTTTCGACCAATATCGCACGGTCTGCGCCGATGGCCATCGCGGTGCGCAGCGTTTCCTGGCACTGCAACACGCCGCAGCTCACGGCTATGACTTCAGTGACAGCGCCCTTTTCCTTCAGACGCGTGGCTTCTTCAATGGCGATTTCGTCAAACGGGTTCATGCTCATCTTGACGTTGGCGATGTCAACGCCTGTGCCATCGGATTTGACGCGGACTTTGACGTTGTAATCGACGACTCGTTTGACAGGGACCAAGACCTTCATTGAGGGCTCCAGTAAATGTTGATTGACGTTAACGTAAAGGTAAACCGCTGATTCTATGCGTTTGACCTGAATTCGAGGCTATTTGGTAAGTGAACGACCTTAGTTTACAGAAAAAAGAACGACCGTTCTATTTTTGTGTAACTTTAGGGTGATGTGTCGACTTTGGGTTCAGCTTTGGGTTGAAATTTTGTATGCACCACCCGCTGCGGAAACGGAATTTCGATCCCATTGGCACGCAGCGCAGAGAGAGCTGCAAGATTGACCAAAGATCGCAAATTCTGCTGACCGTTTTCGGGGTCCGTCATCCAGTAATTAAGGGTGAACTCCAGGCCATCGGGGCCAAAATTGGTCAGGTTGACAGTCGGTCCCGGGTCTTTCAGTACGCGCTCTTGCGCCAACGCAGCATCATTGAGCAACTGCATCACCAGTTCAACATCACTGTCATAACCGACCGACACCACGGTCGATTGCAGCACCCGCAAGTCTGCCAGCGACAGGTTTTCAATCCGGTTACTGATGAACATTTCGTTGGGGACGATGGATTCACGCCCAGACAAAGCCCGAATCACGGTGTAGCGCGCCCTGATGTCGGTGATGCGGCCTTCAAAATTATCAACCCGCACGTTGTCGCCAATACGCACGCTGCGCTCGGCAAGCATGACAAAACCGCTCACATAGTTGGCCGCCAGCTTTTGCAGGCCAAAGCCCACGCCCACACCAATCGCACCACCCAGTACCGACAGCGCCGTCAGGTCAATTCCCACAGCCGACAAGGCCAGCAGCAGACCAATAAACACCAGCGTCACCCGAGTGGCGTTGCTGACTGCCTTGCGCAATGAGAGCTCACTACCGGTGGCCGTGCGCAGCAAGCGCGCTTCAATGGCAGACGATATCCAGAGCGTGATCAAGATCACCACACCTGCCGTCAGCGCGCCTTCAATCATGTTGCGCACCGACAGTGTGGTGGCACCCATCTTCCATTTAATGCCGTCCAGCTCTTCCAAGATCACCGGCAACAAGCCGCTGACCCAGAGCAGCATCGCCAGCCAGGCCAGCCAGGAAATCGAACGCTCCAGCGCCCGGACCCAGGGCGCATTTTTAAACGCAACTTGCAATATCTTGACACCCAGGCGAATAACCGCCAGAGACACCGAAACAGGAATTGCGACCTTGAACACTGCTAATGGGAAAACGCGGGACAAAAACATGCTGGCAACATAGGCCAGACTCAAAAGCAGCAGCGGGAACAGCACGCCATCAATGATGCGCTTGCCAAACAAAATCGAGTTGTCATCGGTGTTGTCACTGACGCGCCGAACCAGTCGCACCACCCCCCAAGCCAGCAGGACGCAGGCGATGACAACGCCAATTTCAACCATGGCAGACGGTTGGGTCAGTGACATCAGCCACTCGTCCAGGCTGTCAATGCGGCGCTTGGGGTAGGCAGCAGTTCCTGAAAACAAACCCGGCGGGAAAAGCGTATTCAAACTCATGCTGGCCATTGTGGCTTTCTTTTGTCAACGAAAGCTTGCACGCCCTCTTGAGCCGTGGGGTGGATCATGTTGCAGGCCATGGTATGGCCAGCCAGCTGGTAAGCGGCCTCGATACTGGTTTCACGTTGCTTGTAGAACAACGCTTTGCCCATGGCAACAGCTTGCCTGGGTTTGCTCAGAATACTTTGTATCAGCTTTTCAGTTTCGGCCACCAGTGCCTCAAGGGGCACAACACGGTTGACCAGCCCGCGCGCCCGCGCTTCATCAGCCGAGATGAAGTCACCCGTCAGCAACATTTCCATCGCCTGCTTGGTGGGCATGTTACGAACCAGTGGCACGCTGGGCGTGGCACAAAACAGACCAATGTCAATGCCATTGACACCAAAAGTGGCGTTGTCACTGGCCACCGCAAGGTCGCACTGCGCCACCAGCTGGCAGCCAGCTGCCGTTGCAAGACCCTGCACACTGGCAATCACGGGTACAGGCAGGTTTTGAATCGACAGCATCATGCGCGTGCATTGTGCAAACAGCTTTTGGTAGTAAGCCAGTTCGGGGTTGGAAAGCATGTCTTTGAGGTTATGACCTGCGCAAAAAGCCTTGCCTTCAGCGGCAACAACAACCATTCGCGCAGTTGCATCAAGCGCGACAAAGTCAAGGGCAGCCTGCAAAGCAGCCAGCATGCTTTCGCTCAAGGCGTTAAAGGTGCTGGCACGGTTCAACACCAATGTGTGAACACCGCGGTTATCGCGGGTGTGCAGAACAGAGGGTGGTAATTCAGTTTTCATTTTTTCTGGATTGTGTCGTGAATACAAGCTTACCGCAAAGTGAACGCCCAAATTGCTACAAAATAGATAGCTGCTGTGTGTTTTCGAAACGTGATTTGACGCGTCAATGAGTGTGACATTAAGATGGACGTTTTAACCTGTTTATCAACAATGGCTTCCAAGAATTTAATCAACCGCTTTCATCATTTGGCCTTTGCCTTGACACTTTGTATGGGTTTGGCAAGTTGCTCAAAGCAGGACACGTCCACCGCGCCAACTGCTACCGTCGCCGTCGCCCCAGCCCAGTCGTTTGATGTGGTGGCCAAAGACGGTCAAGGCTTTACCGCTGGCGCCATGATGAGCTCGCAAACGGTGTATGTTCTGTTTGACGCGCAATGCCCGCATTGTGGTGCGTTGTGGAACGCATCATTGCCGCTGCAGAAAAAAGTGAAATTTGTGTGGATTCCTGTATCACTGATGAACTCCAAAAGCACGCTTCAAGGCGCTGCCCTGTTGACTGCTGCCAATCCGGTTGAACTGATGAGCTCACATGAAGCATCGCTACTGGCTGGCAACGGTGGCATGATCGCTTCGGCCAACCCGTCAGCAGATGCGCAAGCCGCTATCAAGTCAAACACACTGCTTTTCAACAGCCTCGGCGCGACGTCAGTGCCCTACATCGTGGCTAAAAATGCACGCAGCGGAGCTGTCGTGACCAATTCCGGCGCATTGCAAACACCAGCTCTGGCGGCGTTTCTAGGCGTGGACTAAATCTGGTTGACAAGTCAAGTGAATCCGTTTGGTTGAATCGGCTGTAAGAACCGGGCAGTCAGCGCGACTCAGTGTTATGACTTTTTCAAATTCAACACATCGCGTACGCGCCGTCAGACTTTGTTTGATGCTGACCTTGATGACTATTACCGGAGTCAGCGCTGCAATGGGGCTGATGCTGGACCCAGCCCCAGCGCACTGCGGCAAGGCTGAACCTGTCGTCAATGCCGCGCCCCCAGCAGCTGCTCAACGTCTGGCTGGCAGCCATGTTGCGCAAGGCCAACGGGACATCGCCTGGGCCTGGCTGGGCTCACCGACTGAACGCTACCCTCACACGGCGCTCGGCTCGCGCACCCACGCGGGCAGCGTCCACGTGCTAACGACTGGGTCTGGGGGCAGTCAGCAAGAAATCGTTTACCGCCTGCCCCTGCACCGCGTCTTTGAAGACTTGACCCTGCGCCTGGTCGATATTGATTTGGATGGGCGGGACGAGATCATCGTTGTCGAGGCGGACGCCCTGCGAGGCGCCAGTGTGGTTGTGCTCGGGCTTTCTGAGTCGCCACAAGGCAAAAGCCTGAAAGAGCTGGCTCGCAGCCCGCCAGCGGGCTCGACGTTTCGCTGGCTCAACCCTGTCGGCGTGGCTGACTTTGATGGCGACGGCAAACTGGACTTGGCCGCCGTCATCACCCCGCACATTGGTGGCGTGCTGACGCTGTACCACTACCGCCCGCCCCAGCTCGTGCCCTACGCCAGCGCGATGGACACCTCCAACCACCTGATGGGGTCGCCCGAGCAGAAACTGAGTGTGATCATCCAGCAGACAGGCCTGCGGCCCACCATCCTCGTGCCAGACATGAGCCTGAAAGCCCTGCACGCTCTGCGCTGGGAGGGCAATGGTGCAAATGGCAAATTCAAGGAACTGGCCGACGTGATGCCGCTGCCCGCCCGCGTGCAGCGCATCAGCCCGATGCCGGCCGCACCAGGTGCGGCATGCGTTCTGCTGGCCGACAACACCTGGCGTCGCGTGACTTTGATGCATTGAACAGGGGTGCGTTACGAGCTTCAGTTTTAGTAGTACTTAGCACACGTATTTAATGGTTTGCAGCCTGATTTTGATAAAAATGAGCCATAAAAAAAGCCCTCGAACTGAACATTCAAGGGCTTTTTTGCTTTTTATAGCTGGCGGAATCGGAGAGATTCGAACTCTCGATGAGGCTCTACACCCCATACTCCCTTAGCAGGGGAGCACCTTCGGCCACTCGGTCACGATTCCAGCTACACAATTATCTCACAACAACTCGGATTAAAACATCAGGCGGCGGCCTGGTCCAGGTCAAACGCTTTGTGAAGCGCGCGCACGGCCAGCTCCATGTACTTTTCGTCGATCACGACCGATGTTTTGATCTCGCTGGTCGAAATCATCTGGATGTTGATGCCTTCTTCAGCCAGCACCTTGAACATTTTGCTGGCAATGCCCACGTGGCTGCGCATGCCGATACCGACGATGCTGACTTTACAAATTTTGGCATCGCCAATGACTTCAGTGGCCTTCAGGTCGGGCAAGACCTTGGCCTTGAGCAAGTCCATCGCCTTGGCAAAATCATTGCGATGAACGGTAAAGCTGAAGTCGGTTTTACCTTCTTTGCTGATGTTCTGGATGATCACATCGACTTCAATATTCGCCTCGGCCACCGCGCCCAGAATCTGGTACGCAATGCCCGGCGTGTCGGGCACGCCCAAGACAGATATTTTGGCTTCGTCGCGGTTAAAAGCGATGCCCGATACGATGGCTTGTTCCATGTTTTCGTCTTCCTCAAAACTGATCAAAGTGCCAGACTTGGCTTCTTCATGAATGTCAATATTCCAGTCAGTAAAGCTGGACAGTACCCGCAGCGGCACCTTGTATTTCCCGGCAAACTCGACCGAGCGGATTTGCAATACTTTGGAGCCCATCGATGCCATTTCCAGCATCTCCTCAAAGCTCACAGTTTGCAAACGGCGTGCTTCGGGCACCACGCGCGGGTCGGTGGTGTACACGCCGTCCACATCGGTGTAAATCAGGCATTCGTGCGCCTTGAGCGCTGCAGCAATCGCCACGGCTGATGTGTCTGAACCACCGCGCCCTAGCGTGGTGATATTGCCGCCATCGTCAACGCCCTGGAAGCCAGTGATGATGACGACCTTGCCTGCGTCCAAGTCGGCTCGCACTTTCTTGTCATCAATCGATTCAATGCGTGCCTTGGTGTAGGCCGTGTTGGTCTTGATGGCGACTTGCCAGCCCGCATAGCTGACGGATTGCATGCCCTCGGCTTGCAGCGCGATGGCCAGCAGCGCGCTGGATGCCTGCTCGCCCGTGGCGGCCAGCGCGTCAAGCTCGCGGCTGTGCGTGTCGCCAGGCGAGGCTAGCGACAACTCCTTGGCCAAGCCGAGCAATCGATTGGTTTCACCAGACATGGCGCTGGGCACCACCACCATCTGGTGGCCAGCGCGCGCCCACTTGGCCACGCGCTTGGCGACGTTTTTGATGCGTTCGGTTGAACCCATCGACGTACCGCCGTATTTATGAACGATTAAAGCCATTTTTTGTTGAGTGAAAAGACCTTGCCAAATCTTGGCAAAGCCTTAAATTATAGCCAGCCCGTGTAGGCAGACTAGTGTAGTGTTTCACTCTGTTTGAACTATTTTGAGTTTGGCCTTGGCGCGTATGACTTTTTCCAGAATGTCACGAGCACTTGCAGTCCAGATGAAGGGCTTGGGATTCTCGTTGTGAGCCAGGA
>JBILXX010000014.1:0-45053 GCA_044378095.1 Polaromonas sp. | reverse complement strand
TGCGAGAAGCGAGGGGGAATTGATGCGCCAACCCTGAGCCAGTGCCAAGCCAAGCTAAAAGTGCTTAAAATTTAAGCGCTAAGCGAGTTTGGGTGTTTGCTGATTTTTAATTCTGCAAGTCCCTCTTTAAGAGTAATCATTTTCATGGTGTGACCTTGATGTATGGATGATGAAATTCAATGCTTCATGCCTTCATGCCCACCAGCGCCCTTATTCATCACGGGCTTGCGGATTTGCACTTCAACCTCTTTGGCTGGCATGTTTTGAACTTTCATGGACTGGCCGCCTTCTGATGCAAACCGGGCCGGGTTTGGCAGTGCGCCTGTCCATTCATAGGCGACCGTGCCGGGCGGGTGTTTGTACCAGCCGGGGTCTTTGTAGTCGCCCGGTTTCTGGTCTTTGCGGACCTTGAGCATGCTGAACATGCCGCCCATCTCGACGCTGCCAAACGGCCCCTCACCGGTCATCATTTTGGCGGTGTTGTCGGGCAGTGGCATGTCCATCTCTGCCATGTCGGCCATGCCGCGTTCACCCATCACCATGTAGTCAGGAATAACGTTGGTGATTTTTTTGACAATGTCGCGGTGATCCACGCCAATCAGCGTCGGCACGTTGTGGCCCATGGCATTCATGGTGTGGTGGCTCTTGTGGCAATGAAACGCCCAGTCACCTTCTTCGTCGGCCAAAAATTCTAGTTGCCGCATTTGTCCTACAGCAATGTCTTGCGTCACTTCATATTGGCGCGTCGATTTTGGCGTGGGACCGCCGTCTGTGCCTGTGACAAGAAATTCATGCCCGTGTAAATGGATCGGGTGATTCGTCATTGTCAGGTTTCCGATGCGGATGCGCACCTTGTCATTTTTACGCACGATCAATGGGTCAATACCTGGAAAGACGCGGCTGTTCCAGCTCCAGATGTTGAAGTCCAGCATGGTCATGATTTTGGGCGTGTAGGCACCCGGGTCAATGTCGTAGGCGTTGAGCAAAAATACAAAGTCGCGGTCAACTTCATCAATCAGCGGATGCTTGGCCTTGGGGTGGGTGATCCAGAAACCCATCATGCCCATGGCCATTTGCGTCATTTCGTCCGCATGCGGGTGGTACATGAAGGTACCAGGGCGGCGCGCGACGAATTCGTAGACGAAGGTTTTGCCCACCGGAATCGCTTTTTGATTCAGGCCGCTGACGCCATCCATGCCGTTGGGCAGGCGCTGACCGTGCCAGTGAATGCTGGTGTGCTCGGGCAACTTGTTGGTGACAAATATGCGCACCCTGTCGCCTTCAACCACCTCAATCGTCGGGCCGGGAGACTGGCCGTTGTAGCCCCACAAGTGGCCTTTAAAGCCAGGTGCAAACTCTCGTACCACCGGCTCTGCCACCAGGTGGAACTCCTTCACGCCATTGTTCATGCGCCAGGGTAGCGTCCAGCCATTAAGTGTGACGACTGGGTTGTACGGTCTGCCCGTGTTGGGAACCAGCGGTGCCATGGTGTCGGGCTTGGTTTGCATCACGGGCTCGGGCAGTGCGGCCATCGCAACCCGGCTAACAGCGGCTGCGCTTACCGCCGCAGTGATCACACCAGCGCCAGCTAAAAAATTTCGTCTGTTGTTCATGGTCATGTTTTTAATTGGGGTTAGTGAGGCTTGTCGCTTCCGCCTGCTGCTGCCGGCGCTGCCATCATCACGCTGGTTGGTTTGCCGGTCATCGATGCGCTGAGCGCCGCATCGGCCAGCCAGAACTGCTGGTAGGCATTGATAGCTGTCACCACACTGCTGATCTGGTCACGGGTATCGGCCAGCAGCTCAAACACACCGATCAGCATGCCGTTGTAGCGCAGCACGTTTTCTTCCGCCATGGTTTTGCGCAGGGGCACGACCTCGTCACGGTAGTGCCTGGCCACGTCATAGGCCGTGCGGTAAGCCGAGTAGCTCTCGCGCAATTGGGATGTGGCGCTGCGCACTGTGCTTTCATAACGATTTGCGGCTGCAATGGACTGCGCGTTCATGGCGTCGCGCTTGGCGTTGCCCCAGTCAAAAATCGGCAACCGTATGCCCAGTTCGTACCCCCGCTTGGCAAAAGCCCTGCCGACACCGCCGCCATTGTCAAACGTGGTGCTGCGAATAATGTCCAGTTCAACATCGACCAGGCTTCTCAAGAGGTTCAAGCCCTGGCTTTTGCCGGCAGCATCGAGCTGACCGCGCGCCAATTGAACGTCAAGCCTCTGCTCTTGGGCCGCGCTGCTGACCAGTGCTGGCGCTCGCGCTTGTGTGGGCAGGTCTGGCAAACGATCGGGCAGCTTGAGCTGTGCGGCTTGCGCATCCGTCAAGCCCAACTGGCGAACCAATTCTTCTCGTTCCGCCAATGCGGCGTGTTGTGCGGATGCCAGCTGGGCCGTGCTGTCGGCATAAAAAACCTGTTGGCGTGCCCGCTGCAGTTTATTGAAGTTACCCACCTGCTGCATGCGCCTGGCCAGCTCGGCACTGGCCTGGGCAGTGGTGTTGATTTGCTCAGCGTATTGCAACGTTTGACCTGCTGCAACGGCTCGAACCCAGGCTTGGCGCACTTGCGTGACCTGCTCCACAACACTGGCAGACAGTTGTACCTGAGCTTGTGCAATCTGGCTTTGCGCAATGGCCTGGCGGCGCGGCAGCGTGAGCAAGTCCAGCAGGCCAAATGACAAGATGCGCCCCAGCTCCAGTTCGTCTTTGAAAGTGACGCGTTCAAACTTGAAGATGGGGTTTGAAATGCGTCCAGCCTGGTTTGCCGCCGACATGTCGGCCCAGCTTTGGGCCAGCAATGTTTGAACGGCAGGACTGTTGGCCAAGGCAAGTTGCACCGCGTCGTCAGAGCCAAGAGGTTTTGAGAGCAAGTCAGTTGACAGTCGGGTCGCGGCCTCACGCTGGTCAGGGCTGCGACTGAGTGCCAGTTTGCCGCCTGTAAAGCTGTCTGTGGCCTGGTTGGCAGTGCCCACAGCCTCGTCAAAGTTCACGGATGCGCAGCCTGCCAATGTCAACACTGCCACAGCCATCGCTGTGCGCCTGAAATAGGGGATGTTCATGGTTTGACCTTTGCGGCGGGGATGGGTGTTGCCTGCGCAGGTTGGGCGGCAGGCAGGTTGTCGGGTTTGCTGTCCAAACCTTGGGCTTGTCTGGCGTATTCGCGCCAGCCGCCGATGCGGGCTACAGTGTCATTGGCGGCCTTCCAGTTGGCTGTTGGCTCATCGGTGTAAGCCTTGTAGCCTTCGAATGCCGATGGATAAGCAAGTGGTGGCGAAGATGGCGCGGCGGTTTGGGCTTGAACCGCGCTGGCCAGAAACAAAGCGCTTGCCGTTAGATATCGGCAGACTGCCCATGCAGATATAACCATGATGAAACTTCCGTAAAACAAATGCTGGCGATGGTGTACACCGCGGTTGTCTGGCAGCGGCCTGTGCAGGCCCTGGCCAAACGGCAAAGTACAGACCCAGTTTGGGTCTGGGTTTTAGGAGATGGGTGGTTTTTGACCCAGCGCTGCGGATACGCTGGTAAATGTGAAGCGCGCCGGACGCAGTGGGAGCGAGCCCAGATTGGCCGTTACTTCAAGCGGTGTTGGCAGCAATGCCACCGTGTGGCAAGCCTGACAGGCCTGGCAAGTTCCGCAATGATCCTGATTTGCCGTCATATCGGTCATGGCGGCCTCAGTGATTGCCTCATGGCAATCAGGTTTAACCTGATTTTGATGGTCAAAAGCGGCTGTAGCCCTTATTTCATGGGTGCGAGCAGATCCTGATTCAATAGCAATTTGGTCGCTTGCCATTTGCGTCGCCATACCGTCCGCCGCCCAGCCACGCAGGGGCAGCAAAACAATCATGAGGGCAAGGACTAAAAAACGCATGAAGTAATGATAGTACGCATCCGGAAAAGTTCAATCTGCATGCTTTAACTCATCCAATGCCTGCCTGATAACCGACCTCCCACCCACAAGCGCCAGCATCGCCATGCCGCAAGCCACCAGCAAATCGGGCCATGCGCTGCCCGTACCCAGCACCGCCAGTGCTGCAACCATGACGGCCATGTTGCCGATCGCGTCGTTGCGCGAGCACAGCCATACGCTGCGCATGTTGGCGTCACCTTCGCGCCAGGCGTACAGCATGGCCGCAACTGTGACGTTGGCTACCAGCGCCAGCAGGCCGATACCGCCCATGGTCAACGCTTCGGGGGTGCCGCCCAGATGAAACATCCAGGCCGCCCTGCCAAGCACAAAAAGCCCAAAGGTGATCATGCAGGCACCCTTGAACAGCGCAGCCCTGGCCCGCAAGGCCATGCCTGAAGACAACACTGCCAGCGACACACCGTAGTTGGCTGCATCACCAAAAAAATCGATGGCATCGGCCAGCAAGGAGGTCGAACCTGACTTGAAGCCAGCGCCAATTTCAACACCAAACATGGTCAGGTTGATGATCAGAGCTGCCCATAAGATTTTGCGGTAGCGCGGGCTGTTGACGTTGTTGTTTCCGTCGGGGCTGTGGACGTGATGAAAGTGATCGCCCGACATGTTACAGACTCAAGCAGCTCTGAGTGACACAACAGGTGCGCGGTCAAACCACAGCGGCGCTTGCGTGGGCGACAGACCGACCAGGCGGTTTTGCTGTGGTGCGGTCAGGCCGAACCCCGCCACGCCCCACACCACCATCACTGTCACCGTCGCTGGCAGACTACCTTGGGTCAAAGGCAGCAGGACCATCATGCTGACCAGCACAGTCAGTTGCACGCTGATGGTTTGCAGCGAGCCAAATTTATCGGTCCCCCAGCCGCCAAGCAGCGTTCCTGCGATACCCGCCAAGCCAAACAGTGCCAGCACCACCGATAACGTGACAGGGCTCATCGCGTTTAACGCCAGCAGCACCGGGCCCACATAGGCAAACACACTGAAGATGGCGATAAAAAACAGCAATGTGCGCAGCCACACGCGCAGCACCGCGCTTTGTCGGGCCGCTGCTTTAAAACCTGCAAAACTGGCACTTTGTGTGACCACGTCTTTGGGCAGTAAAACAGTTGCCGCCACCAGTGCGGCCAGGCTGGCAGCAGCGCACAGCCACACGGGCGTGTGCCAGCCATATTCAAAACCCAGCCACGCGCCTATTGGCAGCGCGACCGCGTAGCTGATACTCATGCCCAAAAACACGGTTGACAGCGCCTGGCCCCGCAAGGCAGGTGCCACCAGTGTCACAGCGTATGCTGACACGGCCGCTGTAAACATCGCGCCAGCGCCCATCAAGATGCGGCCCATCAGCAAGACTGTCAGGTCATTGGCCAGAGCAGACACCAGATTGCCCAGCATGAACAAGCCCAACGCCAGCTGAATGGCGCGTTTGCGTGGCCATGTGGCGGTCAGCAATATCAACACGGGAGCCAGCACAGCGGTCGCGACCGCGTAGGCTGTCATCACCTGTCCGGCAGCCGCCACGCTGATCCCGAGCTCTTTGGCAAGTGGCTGCAAAATACCGCTCAAAACAAACGCACCACTGCCAATGACAAGGTTGCACAGGGCAAAGAAGTAAAGAATGCGCGGCATTGAAAAGTTCGACGTTTTAGGCTTTACCCGCCAGCCGCTTTAGCCCCAGCCACTGCTGTGACCAGAAGCCGCGTCCGTAGTCGCGGTTGCTTTCGACCTGGTCACGGATGCCCGTCGGGTCATAGCGCTGCTCAAAGTTGGCCGTTCCAAACATCATGTCCCACCAGGGCAGCAGCACGCCAAAATTACTTCCTCCCAGCTTCATGACCCCCACGCTGTTTGCTTTGTCGCTCGTTACGAGCGAGTCGCGTAATGCGTTGCCCCCCGAGGGGGCTAATTTTTCTAGAGGCGGCTCGTCGAAAAATTGGCGCTTTTTATCGACTGACTCATGTCCGAGTCCAATGCTGTGGTGCAACCTGTGAAAGCGCGGGCTGACCCACAGCCTTTCACCCACCGAGCCAAACCACAGCTTCAGGTTGGCATGCTGAAAGCTCTCGCTGAGCTGGGTGATGGCCACGATGGCGATGAACTGGCCTGGCGCCACGCCAATCAGTTGCGCCACCAGCACCACAGAAATATCCACCAGCACATCATCCAGCAGGTGGTTGCGGTTGTCGCTCCACATGGTCATTTGTCGCTGGGCATGGTGCAGCGAATGCAACCGCCACCACCCTTCAATCTGGTGCTGGCCGCGGTGGACCCAGTAACCCACAAAGTCAAACACCACCAGATAAATCAGCAGGCTGACGATGGCGATATCGGTCACGCCCGGCCACAATTGGTCCAGATGAAACGTGCCATAACCCGCCGCACGAGCCGCACCAAACAATTCGTCAAACAGCGGATCCAGCGTTAAAAACAGCGCGACCCTGAAGACACCCAGACGATGAATAACGGTGTACAACATATCGGTACGAATGGTGGCGCGGTCAGTGACGGCTTCTACCGGCCGCCAGCGCTGCAGCGGGCCAATCACCAGCACCAGCACCGCGATTTGCAGCAAGCCCACCAGTAACCAAGCCGTAGCTTCGTAACCGATTTCCAGCAAGCCCGCTTGACCCGTGGCCAGCATCACGGGCTGTACCACTGATTCAAACAGCCATTGCTGCCAGTTGTTAAACGTGTTGCTGAGCCAGTCCATGGCCGTTATTTTGCCGGGTTGGGCGTGGGCGCGTTGGCCTGCGCCTGAATCCAACCGGCATAAGCAGGGTGCGCGCGCAGTGTTCTAAAGCAAAAGCCGCGTGCTTGCAGGCCAGTCAGGAGGGGCTCCAGTACAGCGGGTGCCCAAGGGTCTTTGCGTGACCATATGCCCAGGTGCGCCATCAAAATATCGCCGCTCTTGACATCGCGCAGGGCATTTTTCAGCAGCGTGTCGTTGGGAAATTTGTCGCTGGCCAATTCGTCACCCAAAAAGCCCGCCGCAGCCCAGCCTACGTGGGCATAGCCGCAAGATTTGGCAGCGGCCAGCAGGGCCGGCGACGTTTTGCCGCCCGGCGCTCTGAACAAAGGCAGTGGTTTGACACCTGTGATGGCTTGCAATCGGGCACTGGCTTTGCCCAGCTCTTCGCAATATTGCGCGGCTGACCAGACGGATTCTTTACCTTCATTTGGGCCAGCAGATGGCCGAACTTTGAACTGCGTTGCACCTGCGGCGTTGGCCATATCACCTCGCCAGTAGGTGTGGTCAAAGGTGTGGGATGCGAACTCATGGCCTTCATCAGCACGGGCTTTCCACCAGGGTGCCCAGGTGTTGCCCAGTGAGCCATCGCCCGTTTTGGTGCGCTCGTTGGCGGCAAAAAAAGTGACTTTGACGTTGTGCTTTTTCAGGATGTCGGCCATCAGCGGCGCAACTTCCATGTGGCCGGTGTCCAGCGTCAGGTAGACCGGCTTGCAGGCAGCTGAAACGGCTGAAATGGCTGTTTTAGGCTCTTTTTGAGTATCATTTATGCCTATGGCCCAGCCAATACGTGCGCAAACAGCTATTAAAAGTGTAGCTACTAAAAAGCTGCGCTCAGTTTTCACGCTGACTACCTTGGCGCGTGGTCCAGTGTCCACACGCCGTGCGGGCTCTTGCCCACATTGACCTGTTTGACCACTTTGCGGGTGGCCACGTCAATCACGGTGAGCTTTTTTGCCCAGCGTGACGTGACCAGAATCTGTTTGCCATCACGGCTGACATCCATGCAGTCCGGCCCGCCCGGCGCGGTGAAGGTGTCCACCACTTCCATGGTTTGCAGGTCAATCTTGCTGATGGTGTTGGCCACACGGTTACTCGCCAATAAGTGCCGCTTGTCGCCCATGGCGCGAAAGGCGTGCGCACCGAGCGCGGTTCTGATGCTTTTGGTGCGCTTTGGCTGGCTGCTGCTCACGTCATACACCTCCACCGCATCGCCACCGGTCAGGGCGACCAGCACGAATTTGTCGTCCGCTGTGCCATACACATCAGCCGGAACGGCGCCAGTTGGTGTGCGCCATTTGATGGTTTGCGTGGCCAGGTCAATGGCCACCAGCTCATTGCTGTCCTGCATGGTGGAGTAAACCGTTGTGCTCTTGCTGTCTATCCACAAATGGCTGGGTGTTTTGCTGGTGGCAATGCGTTTGACCAAGGTAATGTCAGTGCCGTCCCAGCGGTAAATGTCAATGTGGTTGAGCCGGTTGGCAGCGGTGACAAACCACTTCATGTCTGGCGAAAAGCGCAGGTGGTACGGGTCAATGATGCCGCGAATGGTGCGCTGTACCTCTGCTGTTTTCGGGTCAATAAAGGTCAGTGAGTCCGACAAGGCGTTGGCCACAATCACCGACTTTTCGTCAGGTGTCAGGTACAGATGATGTGGCTCCTTACCGGTCGCAATGCGTTTGGTCTCTGTCCAGGTGGCTGGGTTGATCACGCTGACGCTGGCGTCGAGAGAATTGAGCACAAAAATCGGGGAGGTGAGGGCTGTGACGACGCTTTGGGCTCGAGTGGGTAACGCGGACAGCAAACCGAGGCCAAGAACGATGGTTGCTCGCCTGGATAAATTGAGCGGGCTAGAAGCAAAAAAATTCACGGGACTCACTTAAAAAAGGCTCTTTTCAGGGCAATCCTTTAGTGTAATGGCGCGCCGTGCATTTCTGACCCTGTCAATGTGTATCAATCTTGTGGGGTGGGATGGGGTTTTGTCATTCGGCGCTTGGTTTGTGGCGAAACTGGCACGTGCTCTTGACGCGTTTTGCTTCGTGTCCCCCGCCCCCTGGGGCTCCTCCTTGACCTACGCAAAATACGCCAAAAGCATGCTCTGAAATCGTGTGATTTCTAAAGCTGGAATACCGAAAGGTTTCTAGCAACGGGTACGGCGCGTCCCCTTAAGCGAAGTCAAGGAGGAGGCCGCAGGCCGGGGGACATGAGCGCAGGGGGGGGGCGCCGTACCCGCTGCGGGTTGACAAGTCTTTCAAACAATCAACATTTCGCGTTCGTCCCATACGAGACACTGTTTCATCAGGAGCTTCCCCGATGCACACCTGCCCGACTGCGGTTAGGCTAACAACAACTTTCGGAGCAGCACTTGTTATTGCCATCACACCAACGCCATTACGCCATCTGGCCCAAGCGCATCCCGCGCAGCATCACACCGCCCGCCACATCGCTGTGGCACAACCTGGCAATCAATGCGCTGCGCTTTCCTGACAAGCCTGCGCTGGTCTTTTTTGACCGCATCTTTACCTACCGCGAGGTCTTGACCCAGGCTGAGGCGCTGGCCGCAACGCTGGTGCGCATGGGTGTTAAAAAAGGTGACCGTGTCGTGCTGAACCTGCAAAACTGCCCGCAGTGGGTGATCGCGCATTTTGCTATTTTGCGCGTCAATGCGGTCGTCGTTCCGGTCAACCCGATGAATCGGGCTGAAGAGCTGAAGCACTATATTCTTGACCCGGACGCGAAGGTTGCCATTACCGCCGGTGACCTGGCGGGCGAGCTGGCCAAGGCCAACGCGCAACTCGCGCCTGCCGATCAATTGAGCCATGTCATCGTGACCCATTACAGCGATGCGTTTGACCTGACATCCCCCGACGCGGCCATGCCTGAAGCCTGGGCGTCCTGGCTGGGTACAAAACACGACATGCCAGTCATGCAGGGTTGCCAGGTCATCACCTGGACTGATGCGCTGGCAGGCGGTACCGCAGATTTGCCCGAACATACCGCTACACCCCAGGACCTGGCCGTGTTGCCCTACACCAGTGGCACCACCGGCTTGCCCAAGGGTTGCATGCACACGCATGCCAGCATCATGCACAACGCCGTGGCTACCGCTCTGTGGGGCAGCACCCATTTTGAAAACGTGATTTTGTCGGTCGTGCCGATGTTCCACATCACCGGCATGGTGTCAGTCATGCACGCATCAATGTACGGCGGCACCACCCTGGTCATCATGCCGCGCTGGGACCGCGACCTGGCGGGCCATCTCCTGAGTCGCTGGCGCGTCACGCACTGGACGAACATCCCCACCATGGTGATTGACCTTCTAGCCAGCCCTAACTTCGATAAATTTGACGTCAGCAGTCTGGTCTACATCGGAGGCGGCGGCGCAGCCATGCCGCAGGCCGTGGCGCAGCGTCTTTTTGACAGCTACGGTCTGCATTACGCTGAAGGCTACGGCCTGACAGAAACCGCCGCGCCGTCTCACAGCAACCCGCATGACCGCACCAAGCAGCAGTGCCTGGGTGTGCCCTTTATCAGTTGCGATGCACGGGTGATTGACCCCACGACTTTGAAACAAGTGCCGCAAGGTGAGCAAGGCGAAATCATCATGAGCGGACCCATGATTTTTAGCGGTTACTGGAAGCGGCCAGACGCTACCGCAGATGCCTTTATCGAGCTGGACGGCAAGCGGTTTTTCCGCTCGGGTGACCTGGGCCGGGTGGACGAGGAGGGCTACTTTTTCATCACCGACCGGCTCAAACGCATGATCAACGCGTCAGGCTTCAAGGTCTGGCCGGCAGAGGTGGAGGCGCTGATGTTCAAACATCAGGCGATTCAGGAGGCCTGCATTATTTCAACCGTCGATGCTTACAGGGGCGAATCGGTCAAGGCGGTGGTTGTGCTGCGCGCCGCCTTTCAGGGCAAAGTGACTGAAGACGAGATCATTGCCTGGTGCAAAGAAAATATGGCCGCCTACAAATATCCGCGCGTGGTCCAGTTTGTGGATGCGCTGCCCAAAAGCGGTGCTGGCAAAGTCATGTGGCGGGCGCTGCAGGAAGCTGAGACTGGCAAAGTAGTGGCCAAGGCCTCTGAAGCCGCCAAAGCAGGCGTGGCATGAGTCCTTTTGCCCTGAGCCTGGCCGCCAGATTTCAGGCAAGCTGACTCCAGCATCCATAAAGACGCCTTTGGATTGCCACATGTTTTAGTGGCGGGTAAATACCAATGCAGGAGACGCGTAATTATGAATAATTATGCAAAATAACAAGGAATAACAAGATCGAAATGCTGATGGTTGCCATTCATTTTTTAAAACTTGCCTGATTCAAACCTGCCATGCGCCTGCTTCAAAACTCCCTGCACCAAGAAGTCGCCAGCACCCTGCGAGATGAGATTTTTGCGGGCACGCTGGTGCCTGGCAGTTTTATTGATGAAGCAGCGCTGTGCGAGCGGCTGGAGATTTCGCGTACGCCCTTGCGTGAAGCGCTGAAGGTGCTGACGGCTGAGGGGCTGATGCGCCACGAGCCGCGCCGGGGCTGCTTTGTCAATGAGGTGACAGAGCAGGACTTGGATGACATCTTTCCCGTCATCGCCTTGCTCGAAGGGCGCTGCGCTTACGAGGCCGCACGCAATGCCACAGAGGCTGATTTGCTGGAGCTTGGCACGCTGCACGACAAGCTGCAAGGCCATGCCAAAGCCGGGCGCATCACGGAGTACTACGCCTGCAACTTTGCCATTCATGAGGCCATTATTTTGCTGGCCAACAACCGCTGGCTGAGCCAAAGCATTGCCGATTTGCGCAAGATTTTGAAGTTGTCGCGTTTGCAGTCACTCGCAGCGCCTGGGCGTTTGAAGCAAAGCCTGTCAGAACACATGACAGTATTTGCCGCCCTTAAAAGCCGTGACAGTGAGGGCGCGGAAGCCGCTATGCGAACCCACCTGACGCGCCAGCGCGAGGCATTGAAGCTGGTGCATAGCCAGCAAGCCAGGTTTGCAGCATGAGCCCGCCAGACTGGCTCAGTCTCGGTGTTTCACGAATTTCGGGTCAAAAAAATGCCGAAAACAACGGAAAAAAGGCATCAAATATGCCTTCAGGCCAGCAAATACGTGCGCAAGCAGCTCCTAAAAAAATAGTAACTGAGGATGCCCCGCCCGTAGGCCGAAGCACCCGTGACCGCCTGAAAGCAACCTTGCGGCAAAAAGAAGAAGCACTGTCCCCGCGTGTGCTGCGCCGTACCTTGCAAGAACTGCGCGCCATCATCGACCCGCAGGTCAGTGAAGTTGAAGGCGGCTTGCGAGCCAAGGGCGTGGCGCTCTGGTACGCGCAGGCCGCACCCAATGAGCGGCGCGACATGTGGCTGCTGATGAGTGAGCAGTTTGTGGCGGATGCACAAAAAACCCAGGCTGCGCAAGCCCAGTTTGCCGCTCTGGTTGGCACGGCCGATGAGGCAGTTGCTGAAGTGCGTTACCGCCGCGCGACGGTATCGCCGCGCAGGCGGTTGCTGCAACGCTTTAGCGCCTTCCCGGAGGGCATTCGCTTTCTGGTGGATTTGCGGGCTGACATGCTGCCGCATCTGCGGGCCGACAAGCGCTTGCAGGCGCTTGATGCAGAGATGGAATACATGTACTCCACCTGGTTTGACGTGGGCTTTTTGGACCTGCGCCGCATCAGCTGGGACTCGCCCGCATCTCTGATTGAAAAGCTCATCAAGTACGAGGCTGTGCATGACATCAAGAGCTGGTCTGACGTCAAGAACCGGCTGGATTCTGACCGCCGCTGTTACGGGTTTTTCCACCCACGCCTGCCCGACGACCCGTTGATTTTTGTCGAGGTGGCGCTGACGCATGACATCACGGGCTGTATCACGCCGCTGCTCGACGAGTCAGCCGGCGCAGAAGATCTGAGACGGGCCACCACAGCCGTTTTTTATTCCATCAGCAATACCCAGGCCGGATTGCGCGGGGTGAGTTTTGGCGACTCGCTGATCAAACGTGTCGTCGAAACACTCAAAGCCGAATTCCCCAAACTCAATACATTTGTTACCCTCTCGCCCATCCCCGGTTTGCGGGCCTGGCTGGGAAAAAACGTCCCCGATCTCGCGGGCCAATTGCAGGATGCAGATGTTTTGGCCTTGCCCGACTACACCGTCACCACCTGGTACGGCTTGTGGGCACCCAAAGGAACGCCAGCTGATGTGCAGGCCCGTATTGTTGAGGAACTGCGCAAGTCTGCTGCGTCTGATGAACTCAAAGCCATCTGGGCCAGCAATGGGGCTGAGTTTGGCAACCTCACGCCTGTGCAGTTCGGCGCTTTTGTGAGCAGTGAAATCAAGCGCTGGGCCACTGTGGTTAAAGCATCTGGCGCCAAGCTGGACTGATGAATGAGCAACAAGAACCTTTTTTCCGCCCTTCACGCCGCCTTTCCCAAAGACCTGAACGCCACAGCCGTTGAAACCGACAACGGTTTGAACTACTCGTGGCGCGACATTGAACGCGCCACCGCCATGCTGGCCAATCTGCTGGCGTCACTCAAGCTGCCTGCGGGCAGTCGCATTGCGGTGCAGGTTGAAAAATCAGTCGAGGCCATGTTGCTGTACCTGGCCACGCTGCGGGCGGGCTATGTGTTTTTGCCGCTCAACACGGCTTACCAAAGCGCCGAGATTGAATACTTCATAGGCAACGCCGAGCCAGCGGTGGTGGTGTGCAGTAAAAGGAACTTTGGCTGGGTCAGCAAGATAGCTTTTAAAGCCGGAACGCAAAACGTCTTCACGCTCGACGATGACCGTACAGGTTCACTCTTGGCCCGCGCCGCGCATTGCAGTGACCAGCACACGGCTGCGGTAAAAGGCGCAGACGACCTGGCCGCCATTTTGTACACCAGCGGCACAACGGGCCGCAGCAAGGGCGCGATGCTTTCGCACGGCAACATGCTGAGCAATGCGCTGGTGCTCAAAGACTATTGGGGCTGGCAGCCGGGCGATGTGCTGATTCATGCGCTGCCGATTTTCCACGTACACGGCCTGTTTGTGGCCCTGCATGGCGCGCTGATCAACGGCAGCAAGATGATCTGGTGCGCCAAATTTGACCCTAAATTCGTCGTTGCCAAAATGCCTGAAGCGACTGTGTTCATGGGTGTGCCGACCTTGTATGTGCGGCTTCTCAATGAGCCCGGGCTCGACAAACAGGCTGTGCGCAACATGCGGCTGTTCGTCGCTGGTTCAGCTCCGTTATTGATTGAAACTTTCAATGACTGGCAGAAAAAAACTGGCCATACGATTCTGGAGCGTTACGGTATGTCTGAGACAGCCATGTTGACATCCAACCCCTACAAGGGCGAACGGCGGGGTGGCACGGTTGGGTTTGCCTTGCCAGGAGTCACGCTGCGCGTACAGGACGATGGCGGGAAATTGCTGGGTGTTGACGAGATTGGCGGCATCCAGGTCAAAGGGCCGAACGTCTTCAAAGGCTACTGGCGGATGCCCGAGAAAACCAGGGAAGAATTCACCGCTGACGGATTCTTCAAAACTGGCGACGTGGGCAAAATTGACCAGCGCGGCTACATCACCATCGTGGGCCGTAGCAAAGACCTCATCATCAGCGGTGGCTACAACGTGTACCCGGCAGAAATTGAAGGCTACATTAATGACCTGCCAGGCGTGGCCGAAAGCGCGCTGGTCGGTGTGCCCCACCCGGACTTTGGCGAGGTGGGCGTGGCGGTGGTGATTGCCAAATCAGGCGCAGCGCTAAAACCCGACGCGATCATTGCCGCGCTCAAGTCAAAACTCGCCAACTTCAAAATTCCCAAGCAGTGCTTTGTGGTGCCTGAGCTGCCGCGCAACACCATGGGCAAGGTGCAAAAGAACCTGCTTAGAGAGCAATACAAGGGACTTTTCACGTGATCAGTATGCTATTTATTCAGGAGCTGCTTGCGCACGTATTTATTGGATTTTAGCTGTAAACATATCATTTAATGGTCATGTAACCCATCCACGGCCAGTAGGTGAGCGAGAAAATAACCAGCAGCACAAACGCCGCCAGCGTGATGACCAGCCCGGTACGCACAAAGTCACGCGAATCAAAGGTGCCTGTGCCGTAGGCAATCATGTTTTGAGGCGCGTTAACGGGCAGGATAAAACCGAAGCTCACCACAAATTGCAGCAGCATCGTCATACCGACGACGTTGATCACGGGGCCACCCGTTGCGGAACTCGCGCCACCCGCCTGCACCGCCAGCAGCACACTGATGATGATCGGGATCATGGTTGATGCCAATGCCGTGGCGCTGGCAAAGCCCAGGTGAATGATGATCAAAAACAGCGACAGCAGCATCAAAATCACAAACGCGCTGGCCTGCTGCAAACCCAGGTTCAGCACGATCACATTCGCCAGCCAGCCAGCGGCGTTGGTCTTCAGCAAGGCCGTGCCAATGCTGATGCCCACCGCAAACAGCACCACCGTGCCCCACGGAAACCCCTTTTGCGACTGCTTCCAGTCCATCACGCCAATGCGCGGCAGCAGCATCAGTGCAATGGCGGCGATGGTGGTCGACGCGGTGTCAAAGTTGTGCAGCACCTTTTCAGTTGCCCAAAAGCCCAGCAGCGTCAGCACAATCGCCAGCAGCTTCCATTCCTTGGGCGTCATAGCGCCCAGCTGTTCAACCTGCGCGCGAATAGCAGCCTGGCCGCCTGCAATTTCCTTCATCTCAGGCCGCATCATGCGCGTCATGATGAAGTACACCGCCACGCTCAGCAGCGCTGAAAACGGCGCACCGGCGATGAACCATTCCAGCCATGAAATCGAGGTTTGAAACTGCTTTTCAATAAAGCCAATCGCCACCATGTTTTGTGCTGCAGCGGTTTTGATGCCGACATTCCACACGCTGGCAGTTTGTGCGGCAGTAATCACCAGCAGCCCCGCAAATCGGCTGCGCTTGTCCACCTTGAAGGCCAGAATAAACCCCATCATGATCGGCACCAGGCACGCCACACGCGCCGTGGTGCTGGGCACAATAAACGACAGCAAAAAGCCGACGCCCATGGCGCCCATCACGATGTGGTTGGTCTTGGCGTCAACTTTTGACAGCACCTTCAAGGCGATACGCCGGTCCAGCCCGGTGGCTGTCATGGCTGCGGCAATGAAGCAGGCCGCAGCCACCAAAGCCACAGCGCTGTTTGAAAAGCCCGACAGCGCCAAACCAAGCGCTGCGCCCGTGCCCATATCGGGACCCAGTGGCTTGGCGGTATCCGGCGAATAAGCCAGCAAGAAAACCATCAGCGCGCCGATGACCACTGCGCTGACGGCGTAGTCTAGCGCCTCGGTCATCCACACAATCACGGCGAAGGCCAGTATCGCCAGCATCACTTGGCCTGCTCTGGGCAGACCTGCGCCGGCAGGCAGCAACGCAATGGCGATCAGTGTCACCGCCGCAGCCACCAGACCCAAGCGTTTGACAAGATCCGCTTTGGGCTTTGGCGCTTTGGCAGGTAATGCAGGCTCAGGAAGCAGTGATAAAGCGCTTGAAGAGGTCATTTCAGTCACTTTCAAGGGTAAAAAATGCTTGTAGCCCAGTAGATTCGGGCGCAAGCAGCTATCAAATTCAGACCAGAACTGCGTCAAGCGGACGCCGCAGCGACTGCGGCATTTTGTTGCCGCGACCAAAGCGCACCACCATGTCAGGCCTCCCGCCTTTTAGGCCTAAAAAATCTGAGAGCTCTCGCCGCATCAACGGCACTTCTACCGCTTGGTTCAGCATCGCATTGCGTATGCCCATGCTGGTGGCTTGCAGGGCAAAGCGCTCGTAACAGCGACCGGCTTCTATCCAGTGGGCTTTGTCATCAACAGCAGACACAAAAACGGCAATCCCGCTTGACGATCGCGTCTGCTCGGCAACCTTGTCGTTTTCGCCTTTGTCCGTGACCAGAATCTCAAACAACGGGCTGCCCAGCCACCTGGGAATGGACGGGTTGCCTGTGGTGATGCTGTAGAGGCCATCACCAGATTCAACCGCCTCGTGTTCGCCAAAACGGATCCATTGTTTAAGCTCTTTGATAAAAGCTGCGTCATTGAGCTGGGTCACGTTGCCTTGCAAAACCAGGTCAAGGATTTTTTCAATGTCGGGTTTTTCCGTCAAAAGCATCAGGCTCACCCCGTCGCCAGAGCCAGCCAGCTCAAGCGATTTCAGTTCTGCTGTCGTCAAAGTGTTGCTGTCGTACAGCCCTCGTGTGCATTGGCGCTGGGGTATCGCCTGGTACAAACTTGATGCCAGCGCTTTGGTGGGCTCGAGCGCCACTGACAGCACGCCGGTTACTGCATCAAATTGAGCCTGAGCTTTCAGGCCAAATGCCAGAGATGCTTGCGCCATGTTTTCAAGCGCACAACCCAGCGACACAAACAGGTGGTGATCGTCCGGGTCAACCACCGTTGTTCGCCGGGTGAAGTCTGGCAGGATGGTGATGGCATCAGCCGCCAGTTTGTATTTCCAGCATTGGGTGTTGTGGCTCGAAGGTGCCAAGGTGGCGAGGCGTACCAGTTCACGCTGCAAAGCCAGATCACCTTTAAGGGAGTTTGAAGTTGGGTGCCATATTTTTTTAATGGCTGTTTCATAGCTGACTGGCGAGTCTGCAGTCGTGCAGGCTGCCAGCGGCAGTGCCGCCAAGGAGGCGCTCGCTTGCATAAACTGTTTGCGGGTGATCATGGTTTGAGTTTCCTGTCGGGCGGTGCGGAAAACTCATAACTGACTGTCGTCATCAGGCTGCGGTAATAAGTTTTGGCACCCGCAGGCAAAACCCAGGCAACTTCACTTTGAATCGGCACAAGCACGCCGCTTTTTTCAACGTAATTTGAATAGCGCCCTTGCCAAGGCGCTTGCGTCATGGTGCCCTTCACCAGGCGTCCTCGGGTCGAAGCAAAAACGGTGTCTATCAGCCCGTCAGCTCCAAAACCAAAACGCAAGTTGACGGTCATACCCGCATCGGTAAACGTAGCGTCTGCTGACGTTGCATCGACGGCTCGCCAAATCACACCTTGCGACGGCAGCAAGGCGGTTGGATACCAGGCAGCCTCCATGCAAAACCGCATGAATTCTCCCCTGGACAGCTCAGCAGTTTCAGGTAAATTGGCCATCGGTATCAGCCCCAAAACAGCGACTTTCAACATGCCCGAACCCGCAATGTAGGCATCGTGAACGTGCGCGGCAATCCCGGGCAGCACCATCACCCGCGCATCCCAGTCAAAGCCCGGGCGATTGGTGGTGACACGCTGGGTGGAGGTAAACGGCTTCCAGTTGCTGGCCGTCTCGCTCATGTTGAAGGTGCCGCTGTGCTGCACTGTAGCTGCGGTGATGATGGGTTGGCCGTCTTTCAACACTTTCTCAAAATAGCGTTTAACCGGTGCAGGCAGGCCTTCCAGCTCCTTGGCGTTATAAAACTTCGGCGCTGATGTGACCTGTGCCGCGTCCAGCCGGTTGAGCAACTGTGTCGTGCCGGCATTCCATCGCGCTTTGCCGTAGCCCGCCAGTGCCAGACAGGTCACAACAAGCGCAAGAGCCCAAAGCATCAAAGTTTTCAAAGTCACAGTTTTGCACCTTTGCTTGTTGAAAATCCGTCGCCTTTGGATGTCAGTCGGGTCGATTCAACCCTATTGCTTTTCAAACAACTTTTTTGCTTCAATCGGCCAGTGGCTTGGAGATTTTGTCAATCTGTTTTAACAGCTCTGGCGTGAGGCGGGAGATGACATCGATGGCTTCCAGATTGTCTTTGAGCTGCGCTATTTTTGATGCACCCGTGATCACGGTACTGACATGCGGGTTGTGGGCTGCCCAGGCAATCGCCAGTTGCCCAGCTGTGCAGTCCAGGTCGTTGGCAACAGCTTCAAGTTTGGTGACTGCCGAGTTTTTTGCGTCATCTGTCAACCCGTTGACCAGAAAGTCCATGTCTTTGCGCGAACCCCGGCTGCCCTTGGGCACGCCGTTGCGGTATTTGCCCGTCAGCAGGCCACTGGCCAGTGGGCTCCAGGTGGTCAGGCCCAAACCAATGTCTTCATAAAGGCGGGCGTATTCAACCTCCACCCGTTTGCGGTGGAACAGGTTGTACTGGGGTTGCTCCATGACTGGCTTGTGCAGATGGTGCTTGTCAGCAATACACCAGGCAGCGCGAATCTCATCAGCCGACCACTCGCTGGTGCCCCAGTAAAGCGCCTTGCCGCACGTGATCATGTCGCTCATGGCATGCACGGTTTCTTCAATTGAGGTGTTGGCGTCAGGACGATGGCAGTACACCAAATCAATAAAGTCCAGTCCCATCCGCTTTAATGAGCCGTCGATAGCCTGCATCAGGTATTTGCGGTTCAGTGTATTTTTGCGGTTGATGGTGGATTTGCGGGCGTCAGGCTCTGTCAGCCCCCAGAAGAACTTGGTTGACACGATGTAGTTCAAACGCGGCCACTTGAGCGCTTTGATCGCGTCCCCCATGACGGATTCACTCTCGCCGCTGGCGTACACCTCGGCGTTGTCAAAAAAATTGACACCACTGTCCATGGCATAGGCCAGCATTTCCTTGGCCGCTTTGACGTTGACCTGACTGGCATAGGTGACCCATGAGCCGAGTGAAAGTTGACTGACTTGCAGGCCGCTGTGGCCAAGACGTCGGTATTGCATGTTTCCTCCAGTAAAAATAGAGCGTTTGCTTTGAAAATTAAGTTATCAGACTACTTGCAGTTTGTAAATTTCAATGTAGTCTGGCGCTAATATTTGTTGTCGTCTTAAAGTGTCCAAGCCCGTGTCATGACTGAATTTGAATTGAAGTTTGAAATCCCGCCTGCGCGTCTCAAAAGCGTAGCAGTTGCCGTGCTTGAAGGCAAGGCCAACCGCGAGCGCCTGCAGGCCAGCTACTTTGACACGCCTGATGGCGTATTGGCCCGTCACGGCATTGTGGTGCGCCTGCGCAAAGAAGGGCGGCGCTGGGTACAAACGACCAAGGGGCCAACCGCCGACATGCTGGAGCGGCTGGAACACAACGTTACCCTTGCGCCGCAGCGCGCCGGTGTTGTGCCTGCGCTTGACTTGTCGCGCCACCGTGGAACACCGGTTGGCAAGGCGATTGACAAGGCATTAGGCTTAAGGGGCGATCAAAGTGCCCCAAGTCTGGAACTGCTGTACGGGACTGACATACAACGGATATCGCGGCAGGTTGCGCATGGCGGGTCGGTGGTAGAACTTGCGCTGGATCAGGGGCGTGTCTTCGCCAATGGCCATTCTCAATCCATCTGCGAGCTTGAAGTTGAATTGAAAGAAGGCTCTCCACTGGATGCCGTTGCCCTGGCGCGCCAGTGGTGCGCCGCGCACGGGTTGTGGATAAGTACGATTGCCAAATCCATGAAGGGCCAGCGTCTGCGTCAAGCCGAGCCGTTTGGCGAAGCCATTTCGGCTGTCGCGCCCGAATATGCACCCTTGGTAACGGCGCATGACATGATGAGCGCTGTTGTCCTGACATGTCTAGGCCAGATTCTGCCTAACGCCAGTGAACTGGCCAATGGCAGCCAGAATCCTGACCATGTGCACCAGTTGCGGGTAGGTATCCGCAGGCTGCGCACGGCTTTGCGGGAACTGGCAGGTTTGACAGATGCCATCGACCCGGCATGGGAAGACGCGCTGGTACATGCCTTCAGGGCTTTGGGCGCGCACCGTGACCAGAGCTATCTGGCTCTGGTGTTCCAACCCCAGTTGCTGGCAGCCGGTGGCCCTGCCATTGACTTCAAGGACACCCAGGGCAAGCCGCCGGATGCTGGCGAAACGGTGCGCGCGCCGGATTTTCAGACGGCATTGCTTGGCTTGTTGGGTTTTGTACAACGTGAAGCAGTCGATGAGGCGCAAAAGCCAGCAGACTTGAAAAAAGCGGTGGCCGCACGTCTGGACAAACTCCACAAGCGCGCGCTTCGCGATGGGAAAAAGTTCCTTGCCTTGAGTCAAGAGCAGCAGCACGACGTGCGCAAGCGCCTGAAGCGACTGCGCTACCTGATCGAGTTGACGGCGCCGCTTTTTACGAATGGCAAGCGCAAGCGCATGGCGAACGCGCTCAAGCCAGTGCAAGAAGCACTGGGCTTGTACAACGACGAGTTTATGGCTTTACAAGCCTGGCGCGCCATGCTGCCGGACGAGCCTAATGCCTGGTTTGGCATCGGCTGGCTGATGGCACGCAAGCAGCCGAATGCCAAGCGCTGCCTGAAAGAGATCAAAGCCTTTGCAGACATCCCGCCGTTCTGGCGTGTGACGTGAAGTATGCGCTATTGAATAAGAAGCTGCTTGCGCCCGTATTGATTGGTCAAGCGGCATAAAATGCCAATAAAACAGGCTAAACAACAGCGCCAAACAGCTTGCCCACGCCCGCCGTCGCCGCCATGGCCAGCACCCCCCAAAACGTCACTCGCCAAACACTGGGCAACACTGCCGAGCCGCCCGCCCGTGCAGCTACCACCCCCAGCAATGCCAGGCTCAGCAACGATGCGCAGGCAACCCACAGCAACACGCCTTGCAATGGCACCAGTGCCGCCACACCCAGCGGCAATGCTGCACCCACCGCAAAGCTCGCAGCCGATGCAAGGGCAGCCTGCAAAGGTTTGGCGCTGAATGCGTTTGAAATACCCAGCTCGTCGCGTGCATGTGCGCCCAGCGCATCATGCTTTGATAATTGGGTGGCCACCTGAAGTGCCAGGTCGGGGCTCAAGCCGCGTCCTTCATAGATGGTGGTCAGTTCGCGCAACTCGGCATCCGGGCTTTTCAAAAGCTCAGCCTGTTCACGCGCGAGGTCTGCTTTTTCAGTGTCGGCCTGTGAATAGACTGACACGTATTCGCCCGCAGCCATTGACATCGCGCCGGCAACCAGCGCCGCAACGCCAGTCATCAGCAGCGTGGCTTGGCTGGCGCTGGCCGCTGCCACGCCCACCAGCAGGCTGGCAGTCGACACAATGCCGTCGTTAGCGCCCAGCACAGCGGCTCGCAGCCAGCCAATGCGCTGTGTGCGGTGTGCTTCAAGATGCGTTTTGATGTGTAGTCGGCTCATGGGTGACAAAGGATGTGGTGGCAGTTTAGTGTCACAGATAGAAAGAGGTTCACAGCATATAAGCCTGCGTTCAAAATTCCAGCCAAGCCCGATCAAAGCCCAACCGTTGTTGCAAACCATGCGCCCAACCAGACTGCCATGATCATCAACACCAGTCCAGGCACGACGCGCTTTGCGTAGGCAACGCCGCCAGTGGTGAAGGCAAGTACAGCTTTCATTAGTGTATTGGTACTCAGACCTATCAAAATAGGCCAGACGGCTTCATGGCTTGTAATCTTTTCAGCTGCCATCAGTGATGCCGCCGATGCTGCCGTCGCATGGGCATCGGCCAGACCTGTCAATGCAGCACCCCACAGCAGGCCTGCCGATCCAAGCCATGCGTTCAAAGCTGCGGACACCAACACCACCGTACTGACAAGAGCTGCAAAAGCGGCTGACATTTTTAGGTCAAAGGCCCGACCGGATTCTCGTGCGGAGGATACGCTCTTGCCAGACAAGAGCATCAGCGCAAGGCCGTACAGACCGGTCGTCACAGATGCGCAGCCCAGCGGTATCAGCAGCAAAGTGAACAGCTCAGGTTGCAGCATGGTGACCACTGCCGCCATTTGAATGATGGTAGCGACGGACGAGAGTGCCGCCCCCGCCGCAGCGCTGCCAACAGCTGCAGGGTATTTTCGTGCCCGTTCACCCATGGCGTGTACGGTGGCCGTGCTGGACACAAAGCCTGATGCAAAACCGGCCAATGGCAACCCATAGCGTGGCCCGAGCGTTCTCAATGCGACGTAGCCCAATGCACTGATGGCCATCACCATCACAATCAGTCGCGCAATCGCTTGCGGGTTGAGCGCCTGAAAGGGCCCCATGTATCTGTCTGGCATCAGCGGCAGAACGATCAATGCCGCAGCAAAAAACAAAATGATGTCGTGCAGTTCCCGCTGGCTCAGTACCTGGCGGACGAAGTAATGCATGCGGTCTCGCGCGGCCAGCAGACTTGCCAAAACGATGCCCACGCCAGCTGCCAGCAACGGGCTGCGCACTGCAAGTCCACCCAGAATGCAGGTCAACAGCAGTGCAAATTCAGTGGTCATTCCGGGGTCATCCGCTCTTGTCTTTTGGTACGCAAGCAGGGCGCCTGCTCCAACAACCAGCGCGGCAACCGCGAGCACAAGTGTTCCACCCAGCAAAAGACTGACTGCACCGAGCAATGCAGCGACGGTAAAGGTGCGTATGCCTGCTGCTTCCCGGTTCGGTCTTGTCTGCTTGCGCCGCTCCCTTTCGGCACCCACCAGAAGACCAATGCCGAGAGCGACACTCAGACCCAGCAGATAGAGTTGGTCAAATGCGTCAGAGATGTTGAACTCCTGGCATTAAAAGCGACGTTGCACTGCACTATCGATCCAGTTAATTTCAGTAGCTGGCTTATTTCTTCTCTCAGCTCTCAAGTCTGAATTTTTGCAGGCCATCGTTGACGGTGGTTCAGTCGGGTTCATCACTTCGAATGACCAAAACGGGGCAAGGTGCCATCCGAATAATTTGCTCCGCGCCACTTCCCAATAACACCCGTCCGATACCCCGCCTGCCGTGCGTGCCTACAACCACCAGACTGGCCTTCCATTCCTTTGCCTGTTCCGCAACAGTTTCGGCCAGGTGTGCGCCGAGTCGATCAACCAGTACCGTATCGGCCTGCAGGCCAGCAGACTGAATTATTGCCAGTCCATCAGCAAGGATCTTTTGTCCAGCTTCGCGCATGGCATTGATCACAGCGCCGTAGTGCCCACCGAAAGGGTCTGAACCCACAAGGTATGCCGTTTGATCCAGCACATGGATCAACCTCAGCACGGACCTTCCGCCGGAGTAACCCGCCATTTCAAGCGCGGCGGAAAGGGCTTTGTTCGACGTCGGACTGCCGTCAACGGCTACCAAAATTCGTCTGTACATGGTTTTAGCTCCTGTAGGTTAGATTAAGCCAGTGACCTGGCCTGGCTTTGAGTCAAAAATTCGGTTCTGCACCTGTTGTCTTCAGGCGATGGACGACACAAATCAAGCGTAAAACACAACCATGCGAGGGGAATTGATTTACATCAAGATTTATGCGTTCAACCTTCCTTGGTCATGGGCGAAGCGCCTGCGACTGGACTTTCTTGAGATTGATGCAGTTCCAGTGCCATATTGACCGCCAACGGTATAAAAACACCGATACAAATAGCTGCCAGCACATCTGTTGGCCAATGCACACCCAGCACCAGGCGCGACATCCCCATCAGGCTGATCCACAGCACGGCCAGTGGTAGCGCGATGCGTCTGGACCGCGGCCAGATGCTGGCTGCGATCAATGTCAGTGCTGTTGCAAACACCGCTGTGCTCAACGTGTGACCACTGGGAAAGCTTGACCCCCAGTACCAGGTGGTGCTCCACAGTTCGGGCCGTGGGCGGTCAATGATTGCCTTGAGTGTGTAGGTCAGGGCCCATCCGCCGGACATGGAGGTGGCCAGCACAATAGCCTCGCGAGCGTGGTGTGCCCATAAAAGCAGGGTACACAGCAATGTGGTGGCGGGCACCAGGAAAATCGCAGCGCCACCCCAGGTGACTGCGCCAAAAAAACTGAGCCAGGCGGGCGAGGTGTACTGTTTGATCAACCAGAGCAAAGCGGTATCCATCGGGCCAGATTCCTTTGACAGCACATCTTCAAATACCTTGACGCCAACGACGAGCAGCGTCAAGACAGATAAAACTGCAATCCGCCTTCCTGCCAGTAACTGGCGCCAGGGTGTTCTGGCTTGGCTTGCATATGCTCCGATGGCCAGGTAAGCAAAGGCGATGTAAAGCGCCAATTTCAGAATATCAAATGCCAGCTCACCAATCGCTATAAAAGTCATAGCTGATTACGCGGGATTTTATTTGGTTTTAGCTTGATTCGATTCATGAAAAGTCTTGATACCAATCAAAAATATGTTTCTTACAAACCGGTTCAAGTAACTCAAGATGACATGGCAGCTACACGCAGCTTGGCTTTGACTGTCTGTAGCTCATCCATCAGCTCCAGAGCCAATGCAGCCCCTGCAAAGTTCACCCCCAAGTCCCGGTGCAGGCGCATTGCGACTTTGGCGCGCTGAAGGTGCAGGCCGGTAAATCGCCAGTGTTCGGGTGGCTGATTCGAAGGCGCATCGGCGATGTCAATCACGCCCTCGCTGACCAGCTCAATGATGATGTCAATTTGTGCGGCGCAGGCGCGGCATAAGTCGTCCAGCGTCAACTCGGTGATGTCCTCCATCAGATGGCTGGTGGCGATCATCGGGGCGGTGATGATGAAATTGGGTGTCATGTGTTGTGCTCCTCAAACTGTGCGCGAGGGTTGAATGTGGCAAAGGCAGCTTGCAAGTTTGCATAGGCTTTTTTATCGTCGTTACTGCTGGCTTCGGGCTGCACAACCTTCAGTACAAAGTAAAAGTCACCCGGTGTTTTGCCAGGCAGCCCACGTCCCTTGACGCGCAGCTGGCGGCCATTGATCGAGCCTGCCGGGATTTTGACTTCAACCTGGCCGACAGGTGTGGGGGCCACCACCTCAGCGCCCAGCGCTGCCTCCCATGGTGTTATTGGCAAATCCATCAGTACGTCAGCACCATCCGTGCGGTACAGCTTATGCGGCAGTATTTCAACGTCGAGGTACAGGTCTCCGGGGCTGCCCTTGCCCATGCCTGGCCCACCTTGTGCGGCAAGGCGTATGTGTTGGCCCGCGCGTATGCCTTTGGGAATCACAAATTCGATCGTCCGGTTTTCCAGCCTGGGGCGGCCATCGCCGCCGCTTGACTGCACCCGCAGTTGCAACGTCCGCGTAGCGCCCTGGTACGAGTCTTCAATCTCAATCTGGATTTTGGCGTGCTGGTCTTGCCCATGCATGTCAAATGCTTCGTGGCTGCGCTGCTGCCCAGCATTTTGACTGCGCCCCATGTTGCGAAACAAGGCCTCAAAAAATGCACTGTGGTCCTGACCGTCGCCATCCTCAAAACCCTGTTCGAATCCTTGCGTATTTCCCTGACGCGCTGCCCAATCGGGTGGTGGCTGAAAGTCTTGCCCGGCTTTGTAGTTGGCACCCAGAGCGTCATAGGCTGCGCGCTTTTCGGGGTCCTTCAGCACGTCATACGCCTCAGCCAGCTCCTTGAACCGCGCCTCGGCATCTTTTTCTTTGCTGACATCCGGGTGGTACTTGCGTGCGAGTTTGCGGTGCGCACGCTTGATGTCATCAGGCGTTGCACTTTTGTCTACACCCATGACCACGTAGTAGTCTTTGAACTCCATGACCTTCCTTTGGAAAAACCCGCAATGGACTTCAGGTTAGGTCACAGTGCGGCACTTTGTTGTCAGACAAAAACGTCAATTGCTGCTAACACGCATTACGCCCCAACCAGATCAGGCCTGAAACCTGTCAAACCCAAACAGCGCAGCCACCACCAGCATGGCTGCCACTGGCCCGGCCAGTGGGTAGACGATAAACACCAACAGGGGTGCCACCATCAGCAAATGGCGCAAGCCCCAGCTGTACAGCAGCCCTGCGCGACGCAGGTAGGCAACAGCAGTCGGCCCCCATTGCCTGCGCTCAACAGAGTCCACCGGCATCGACAAGACAAACCCGGCGTGGTTGTAGTAGCGGACCGCCATCGCCGAGCAAACCAGCGACGCAAACAGCACACCCATCAGCACCAGTTCCATGACCAGACGGGCGGTGAAATGACTCGCCAGGTTGTCGAACGTCCCGATTGAAGACGTCATCGTTGGTGCCAGCAGCGTGGCTGAACCAATCAAGCTCAGCGCCGCCGTCGATGCGGTCATGGTGGCAGACATCAGCGAGTTGCGCAGTGTTTGGACAGCCAGAATTTCAGATCCCGGCTGCTTTGACAAGGCAGCAAACCATTCCTCCCGCAAGTTGGCGTGTGCTGCCCTGGCCAGCGTTGCGGGGCTGCGGCGCTGCTTCCACAGCAGGGCAAGCTCGTACGCGACCAGCATGCCTGTAGTGATGCCCGCTGCCACCCAGGCTGTGATGCTTGTCATGCTGTGAGCCTCATGCAGCTTTTTCTATAGCCGCACTTTTGCGCTTTTCAAGCCATGAAAAAACCACCATGCCCACCAGCATGGCAGCCACAAATACAAGCGCTTTGGCCTCGCCCATGCCCAGTGCTACCAGCCCAGGGCCGGGGCAAAAGCCTGCCGTGCCCCAGCCCGCGCCGAACAGGACGCTACCCGTTAGCAGGCGGCTGTCGATGGCTGAAGCTGTGGGCAGTTTCATCTCTGCGCCAATCAATGAGAGCGTGCGTTTCTTGGCAACTAAAAAAGCAAAAAATCCAACCAGAATCGCCCCAGCCATGACCAGCGCCAGCGATGGGTCCCATGCGCCTGCAAGATCGAGAAAACCGAGCACCTTGGCTGGATTGGCCATGCCGGAGACGATCAGCCCCAAACCGAAAACCAGACCTGATAGCAACGCTGATAGTGCAAACATGTCAATAGCCTTTAAAAATTAAAAAGATGGCGCAGCACAAACACGGTAGCAAAACCTGCACCCATAAAGGTTGCGGTGGCTGCCAACGACCGCAACGACAACCGCGACAAGCCGCACACGCCGTGGCCGCTGGTACACCCCGCACCGTAACGCGTGCCCACGCCCACCAGCAGCCCGGCCACCACCAGCGCGGCATAGTCCGCATCAATTTGCACGGGTGGCAGCACCTGGAAAAGGGAATAGGCCAGCGGCGCAATCACAATGCCGCCTATAAAAGCCACCCGCCACAGCACGTCACCCCGCAGCGGGGTCAGCAGGCCACCGAGCACGCCGCTGATGCCTGCAATGCGGCCATTGAGCAGAACAAACATGGCGGCAGCCAAGCCAATCAGCATGCCGCCCAGCAGTGACGACCACGGGGTAAATGCATTCCAGTCAATAGACATCAGTTTTCTCCTTCAGGGCAATACAGACGGTGCAGCAGCACCAGGATTTCGAGCGTGCGGGGGTCAGCCACGCTGTAGTAAATATTTTTGCCATCGCGGCGCGTGCTGACAATTCCTTCGTTGCGCAACACGCCCAGCTGCTGCGACAGGGTGGGCTGGGCGATGCCCAGTTCTGCTTGCAGCTCACCCACGCAATGCTCGCCTTGCGAGAGCTGGCACAGCAGCATCAGCCGATCTTCGTTGGCCAGTATTTTTAAAATGCCAACCGCCTGCGCAGCACCGCTGCGCAGCAGCTGGGGATCTATAACAGGATGAGATGCGTGCATAAAAGTAAATTTGAAAAGTCGCTGAAAATTCGATTGACATTAATATATCAAATAATATAATATAAGTCAACATATTTATAGTTCATGAACTTAATCAAGGTGCACCACTGTATGAACAACCGTCTTTTAACTCAGGCTTTTTTTGACCCCGCCACCTGGACGGTGACTTACGTGGTGTCCAACAATGCCACGCGCCATGCCGCCATCATTGACCCCGTGCTGGACTACGACTTTAAATTCGGGCAAACCAGCACGACATCGGCAGATCAAATCCTGGCTTACCTCAAGGCGAAAGACTTGAAGGTTGACTGGATTCTTGAAACCCACGCCCATGCTGACCACTTATCAGGCGCGCATTACCTCAAAGAGCAGGTGGGTGGGCGCATCGCGATTGGTGAAAACATCCGCGCCGTGCAGTCCACCTTCAAGGCCGTGTTTAACCTGGGTACCGACTTTCCAACCGATGGCAGGCAGTTTGATCATTTGTTCAAAGATGGGGAAGTCTTCAAAATTGGCGACATCGAGGCTGTCGCGATGCTGGTACCAGGCCACACCCCGGCAGACATGGCTTACCGGATGGAAGATGCCATTTTTGTGGGGGACACCCTGTTTATGCCCGATGTGGGCACTGCGCGTGCAGACTTCCCCGGCGGTGATGCGCATGTGCTGTACCGTTCCATTAAAAAAGTGCTGGATTTGCCACCTGAGACTCAAATATTTGTCTGTCACGACTATCCGCCGCCAACCCGAGCGGCGCAGTGGCAAACCACGGTGGCTGAACAGCGCGCCAAAAATATTCATGTGCATGATGGCGTGACCCAGGCGCAATTTGTAGCCATGCGCGCTGCGCGTGACGCAACGCTGGAGATGCCAACGCTGATCATTCCCTCCATTCAAATCAATGTACGCGCTGGCGAAATGCCTGCGCCTGAAGCCAACGGCATTCGCTACCTGAAAGTGCCACTTAATGCTTTGGGTCGCAAAGCGCAGTAATTCGGTCACTTGACGGGTTTTTAGTCGATTTCAGGCATGTTTTGGTGCTGCAGACCAATCAAAATGGGCGCAAGCAGCTCCTGAATTAATAGTGTTTAGCGGTCGGCGAAATTGTTTAGTACAGGATCAATTCATGTCTTGCAGAAGCTGACCAACATGCTTGGTATGCCCAGGATGCGTCTGCAATGTGAGTTGCCGCACAGACCACAGAGCGCGCGCGTGCCAACATCACAGCGTTGCATGCAAGCAGCAACCCATCACAAGAAACAAGGTACATAAATGGAAGCCAAGACTCTGAGCCTTCTACGCCAGCCAACCCGGCATCTGTTCTTTACTGGCAAAGGCGGGGTCGGCAAAACGTCGCTGTCGACTGCCACAGCCTTGAATCTGGCGGATAGCGGCAAAAAGGTGTTGCTGGTCAGCACTGACGCAGCGTCAAATTTGGATGAAATGTTGGGCATTGAACTGCGCAACATCCCCACACCTGTCCCCGGTGCGCCCGGCCTGTCGGTCCTCAACATTGACCCCGACACCGCTGCCGAGGCCTACCGGCAGCGCGTGCTGGCGCAGATGGGCACCGGCGCCAGCGAAGCCGAACTGGCTACCGTGCGCGAACAATTGTCCGGCTCATGCACCACTGAGATCGCTTCTTTTGACGAATTCGCCAGCCTGTTGTCTGGCGATGCTGAACATTACGACCATATTGTTTTTGACACCGCGCCGACCGGGCACACCCTGCGCCTGCTGAGCCTGCCCAAAGCCTGGAGCGGATTTCTGGCGGGCAATGACCGGGGCGCATCCTGCCTGGGGCCGCATTCGGGGCTGAAGATGCAGGAAGAACGTTTCAAGGCTGCGCTGGAGGCTTTAAGCGATTCTGCAAAAACTACCGTTGTTCTGGTCACCCGGCCAGACAAGGGCGCCATTGCCGAGGCCGCGCGCACGTCTGAAGAACTGCGCACGCTGGGGCTGAACAACCAGCGCCTGGTGGTCAATGGCGAGTTTCACGCCACCGACCATGCCGACGCAGTGGCTGGCACCATTGAGGCGCTGGGTCAGCAGGCACTGCATGACATGCCTGAATCGTTGCGCAGTCTGCCGCAAGATCGTGTTCCCCTGCGGGTTTTCGACACGGTGGGCTTGCCTGCCCTGCGTGCGCTGCTGGCTGCGCATGCGGACCCGATTCATGTCGTTAAATCGGACGCCACCGAACCCGCGCTTGACTTGAAAGGACTCGATGCTTTGGCCGACGAGCTGGCCGCCGCCGGGCACGGGCTGATCATGGTGATGGGCAAAGGTGGCGTCGGCAAAACGACGGTTGCCGCCGCTCTGGCGTTGGGACTCATTCAGCGCGGCAAAACCGTACACCTGAGCACCACCGACCCGGCAGCGCACCTGGCCGGCACGCTCGACGGTGAGGTGCCGGGCCTGCGCGTTGACCGCATCGACCCCAAAGTCGAGACGCAGCGCTACATCGAAAAAATCATGGCGGCTAAATCTCCCGGCCTGGACGCGCAGGAGCAAGCCCTGCTGCTGGAAGACCTGCGCTCGCCATGTACCGAAGAAGTGGCGGTTTTTCATGCGTTTTCCAAAATTGTCAGTGAAGGGCGCAGCGCCTTTGTGGTGCTGGACACCGCACCCACCGGGCATTCGCTGCTGCTGATGGACGCCACCGGTGCCTATCACCGGCAAATGATGCGCGAGTTTGAAGGGCATGGCGCTGGCCGCGTCGTCACGCCTTTGATGCGGCTGCAGGATGCCGCTTACACAAAGATCATTCTGGTCACGCTGCCAGAAGTCACGCCCGTGTCACAAGCTTCAGCGCTGCAGGACGACCTGCGCCGCGCCAGCATCGAGCCCTACGCTTGGGTGCTGAACAAAAGCGTGCTGGCGGCTGGCACAGCCGACCCGCTGCTGGCTGCACGACTGGCTGGGGAACGCAAGCAGATGCAGCGCATGGCCGGCGGGCTCGCCAAGCGTCTGTTTACACTGCCGTGGCTGACTAGCCCCCCCCGTCGGTTTTGTGGAGTTGTCAAGGCTGGTGGCGACAACGCATCAAGAAAGAGACCCTGATTGATATTCCTGGTGGGTGCCGCCAGGTGCTTGGGCGGCAAAAGGATCGATGGCTTAAACGGCATCACGACGGTAAAAGGTGATTGATGCCGTAAATATGACTGTTTGCAACATAAGACTAATAAAAACCGGCGTAAGTAGCTACTGAATATATAGCTAAATTCGATCTGATTCATGTCGAAAAACAGAGTCAGTCCTATTCGCCAAAGCTTCTAGTCACGCTTTTTCTCCTTTCGTGTGCCTCTCTCTTCTGGCTTTGCGTCAGCGCTGCGGTGGCAGGCCACACAGTCCTCAAAATCCCGGATACCTTCTTTCAGGTGTTTGGATCTGACCCTGTCTGGCTGATGCTCATGACAGCCATAGCAGGTGTATTTGGTGTAGTCGTTAGCGGTATGGCAGGTCACGCAACTGGCATTGTGATCACCGTCCAGCACAAAGAATTTTGCATGGTCAAACTTTGCCGGTTTCCATTTGATTGAGCTGTGACACTGTGCGCAATTGCCTGAAATCTGGCGGTGCATGGCGTCAGTGGGTGGCTTGTGACAGCTTTCGCAGCGTTGCTGGGTTGCAGGCAGCAGCAGCGCATGAGAAAAAGCCTTGCGATTCTGATGAACAAGCCTTGGGCCGGTGTGATCGGTATGGCAGGCCATGCAGTTGGTTTCTTGCAGCTCTTGGTGAAAAGCCACTTTTGCCCTGGTTTTGACAATCGGCTGACCCAGACTGGTGCGAAGGCCAATCTCATTGACGGCATGGCAACTGATACACAAATTGGCAGATGCACCGCGCAGAGGCGCATGACAGGCGAAGCAGTCAGTTGCTATCGCCGCGTGTGCTTTAACTACTGGCCCAGGTGAGACCATCAGATGGGGATAAACAAACGCCAATATTGCCAGGGCCACCAGGTTGGCGGCAATGATGGCGAGAATCCAGCCGCGCTTCATTTCCAGCTCCAAAACAGAAAGACGGAAAAGATGTGGCCAAGTGCCAGCACAGCAAACGCTAGTGTGATGGGGATATGCACCACACGCCACTTTTTGACGATATCAAAAGTGAGGCTGTCCCAGTAAAGTTGCTCCTCAAGTTCTTCAGCGCTCAGGCCTTCTTGCTGCATTTTTTCGCGCGACAAGGCCATTCTTTTGCGTGAGCGTTCCAGCAGAAATTTACCCGTCAGCCCGCTGACCACGTTGACAAGCATGGCCCAGACGGCGAGCCATCCCAGAATCGAATTGAAATGGATGCCCGCATGCACCAGTACCAGCAGTGACCCTAGCCACGCCATGCGCTCATGCAGATGCATCAGTTTCGACATATTCCCGCTTTTGACCAGCTTGCGTTTACGCAGCGAATACCAAAAAGAGCAAATGATGAGCAGCGTACCCAAAATACCCAGATAGCGCCCTACCCAGACTGCGTCATACACATGCAGCAGCGCATCCAGCAGCAAAGCCAGCGTGCCCAGTGCGGCCAGCGAGAGCGCAAAAGGCAGCACCTCGCGGACCATCAGCTGTGCTTTCATGGAGGTCATGCAGCCAGCACCACGTTGGTCGTCGGCATACCGACACAGGGCAAGCAGTAACCGGCCGCAACGTCGTAGTCGGGCTTGTCAGCGTAGCGAACGCTGCCTGAAATGAGTTTTGTTTCACATGTGCCGCAACTGCCTGCCCGGCAACCAGACTCCAATGCGATCCCGTTTTTATCTGCAAAGTCCAGAAGCGACCCTTCGGTTGCAGTCCACGCAAGTGTGCGCGCTGATTTCAGAAACTGAACCTCAAACAACTGGCCGTCGGCCTTCATGGTCTCGGGCTGCAAAGTATCTGCTTTGTTGACCGTGCGGATTGAGGCGGGACCAAACGCTTCAAAATGAATATCTGCTGGCGCGACACCCCAAGCTGCCAGTGCAGGCACCAGGCTTTGCATCATGGGCGGGGGGGCGCAGATGTAAAACTGGTGGTGCCCATGCGGCAGGGTGGCTTTGATCAGGTTCAGATCCACGTGTCCATGGTGTTGATAGTCACGACCCAGCGCATCGCCTGGTTTGGGTTGGCTGTATGCCACTGTCAGGTGAAAGCTGGGGTGGGTGATTGCAAGCTGTGCAAGTTGCTGCTTGAAAACATGCTCATCACTGCTTCGCAAGCCGTAGTACATATGTATGTTTCTCAAGGGTTGCTTGTCCAGACACCAGTTCAGCATGCTGAGCATGGGTGTGATCCCGATTCCTCCCGCAATCAGAACGATGTCATGCGTCGGATCGGCGTCAAGATAAAAAGTGCCTGTTGGAGCCCGAACGCGAACAATGTCACCTTCGTTGACAGCGTCGTGAAAATAGCATGAAGCCGACACCTGCAAAGCGCCAGGTGGGCCGCGTTGTGGGCCTTGACGTTTGATCGTGACTCGGTAGTTTTGCGGTGATGGTTTGTCTGACAGCGAATAGCAGCGGGTCAGCGTTTGGCTCGGCGTGTCAAGTTGAAAGGTCAAAAACTGTCCTGGCTTGAAGGCGGGCAACTGAATGCCATCAGCTGGCGCTAGATAAAAAGAGCACTGACTGTGCTGCAGGTCTTCATAAACTCGACGAACCACCCGAAAGTCCCGCCAGCCTGACCAGGCAGCGCCTGAAGCTTGAGGTGTTGTTGGCCGGCTGTTTGTCGTCGGCTGCCGGGCTGCTTGGCGATACTGCCTCAAACCCATCAAGGCAAGCAAAAGGACTTGCAAAGTTATTGCAGTACTGATGTAAAGCAAAAGAGTGGTGCCAGTCATGCGAACATTTCAATGGGCCAATGAGGTAGCCGCGTTCGGTTTGTCAGAATCAATCCGTCCATCCACCAGTTCAATAATCCGGTCGCAACGTTTGGCCAGGCGTGGGTCGTGGGTGACAATCAAAAACGTGGTGCCGCTAGTCTGGCTCACTTCTCGCATCAGGTCAAATATGTTGTCAGCTGACTGCGTGTCCAAATTGCCTGTTGGCTCATCGGCCAGCACCAGGGCGGGCTGCATCACCAGCGCTCTGGCAATGGCGACGCGCTGCTGCTGGCCGCCCGACAAGTCGTTGGCCAGGTGATGACCCCAAGGCGTTAAACCCACCTTGTCGATCAGCTCTTCAGCTCTGGTGCGCATGGCAGTGTCAGGCCTGCCGCGCGCAGCCAGAAGAGGCAACATGACATTTTCTACCGCTGTAAACGCGGGCAGCAGGTTGTGAAACTGAAAGACAAAACCAATGGCATCACCTCGCAAACGGGTTAACGCCTTGTCGTGCAGGTTTTCAGCCTCTTGCCCGGTTAGAAATAGCTTGCCGGCGCTGGGTTTGTCTAGCAGGCCAATGATATTGAGCAGGGTACTTTTGCCTGAACCTGATGGGCCAATCAGCGCGGCAAACTCACTGCGCGCCAAAGTCAGGTCGATGCCGTGCAGCACCTCGGTCTCATGCGTTGTGCCTGTGCCGTAAGACTTGCGAATCCCCTCCAGCCGCAACGTCGGCTCAACTGCTGACGATTGTTCAAGGTCAGCCACGAATGGCCACCGCAGGGTCAAGCCGGGCTGCCCGTTGGGCAGGGAACAAGGCTGACAACGTGCCAACCAAAGTGGCGCCCGCAGCCACGATCAGGTACAGACTGGGATCAGCCTGCAGAACGAAAAACGGCACGCCTTCGTCGTTGACGGCAAAGCCGCGCCAGGCAACCAGAAAAAGCCAGCCCATGACCGAGCCAAACAGCGAGCCCAGCAAACCCAGCATGGCGCCTTGCAACAAAAATACGCCGAGTATTTGTCCGCGCGTCGTGCCTGTGGCCCGCAAAATGCCAATCTCTTTGGACTTTTGGACCACTGACACCACCAGCACGCTGGCAATACCCAATGCCGCTGTTAATCCGACAAACAATCGAATGATAAAGAAGGACATGGTCTGGCCTGACAAGGCTTTGAAAAACTCGGCATTGGTTTTAATCCAGCTTTCAACCTTGATGCCTGGTTGCGCTTCAATTTGCTGCACCAGCGATTCTGCAGCAAACGGTTCGGCCACCTTGAGCTGCAGGCTGGTCACACCGCCCGGCAGGCCCAAGAGACTTTGGGCGGTACGCATAGCCACATACACACTGCCAGTGTTTTGCCCCTGGTTGCCAAAATCAAAAATGCCAGACACAAACAGCAGGCTTGATGCGCCCGATGCCGCTTGCAGAGTCAGCTTGTCGCCCGTCGTCACGCCCAAATCTTTGGCCAGTTTGCTGCCAATCACAATGTCGGTGCTGCCAAGGTCCGCGCTACCCGCAATTATTTTTTCCTTCAGGGCGATCAGCCTCAGGTAGCTGTCAGGCTCAATGCCGCGCATCGACACGCCGGTATTGCCATCACCGCGCAAGATAAAACCGGCACCGTCCACAACAGGAGCAACCACCAGAACGCCGGGAATGGTCTGCGTCGTATCCCGCACTTTTTGCCATTGGTCAATTGAGCGGGGTGGTTGTGCTCTGGGCTGCACCAGTGTTGCAAATTCGACACCCTGATCGCTCCGCAAGGCGCGCGGTGTTTCGTCTGCGGGCGAAATGACGATCTGGGCCTGATAGTCCAGCAATGTCTTGAAAATGCTGCCTTGCAAGCCGGTCAGAAGCGCCGACATGAAAACGATCACGGACACACCCAGTGCCACACCTGAAATGATAAACAGAGTTTGCAGCAGTCCTTCACGCAAAAAACGTGTGGCCAGCACCCATTCGAAGGGCAGCAGTTGGTTCATGGCGTCATTGGGTTTTTACCAGTCGGTCGCACCGTGGCTGGCGGGGGATCCCCCTGCACCTGCGCGCGCACGCGCTGTCCAGCCTTCACGCCGGCTTTTGTCGCGGGCACGACAAGCTCGCCTGCTGCAACGCCGTCGAGCACCTCAACCCGCGTGTCACCCTTCAATCCCAAAGTAACGAACTGCTTGACAGCATGCTTGTCCCGTGCCACCAGTACCCAGGGCTTGTCGGTTGCTGTATCTTCTACAGCGCTTGTGGGTATCACCACGGTGGCGGTGCGCCTGGCGGTTTCTATGTCGACTGAAACGGTCATGTCCTGGCGCAAATAGGACGGCGGCTTGGTGATGTTGAGTTTGACTTCGACCGAACCACGAGCCGCATCCACACCAGGGTTGATGAACCCGACCACCGCATCAAAGCGGTCTTTGGCAAACGCGTCTGCTGATGCATAAGCTGGTTGACCCAGCGCGATTTTTGACAAGTTTTTTTCATCAATCTGCACCAGTATTTGAGGGTTGCCGCTTGTTGCAAGCACCATCAAGGCTTTGCCCGGCTGCACGATATCTCCCACTTCCACGCTGCGCGAAATCAGCACACCACTGGTGGGTGCGTAAACCAGACCCTGATCAAGTTTGGCACGCGCCAACTGTTGCCCGGCCTGCGCTTCACGCAGTGCGGCTTGCGCCAAAAGTGCGTCGCTGCCAGTTGGGGTGCTGGCGTTGACCTGTGCCTGGGCACTGGCCACCTGGCTGGCAGCGACATCCACCGCGCGCTGGGCATCGTCAACCGCAGCCTGACTGATAAAACCACGGGCTACCAGATCGCGGTTACGTTCCAGTGTTTTGCGCGCTTGCAAGGCGGTTGCTTGGGCTTGAGCAAGCGCTTGAATGGCTTGTGGCTGGTTGAGCTCGCCGCGCTGCTTTAACTTGGCTTGCGCCTGCGCGACGGCGGCAGTCGCCTGTGCCAGGCTGGCCCGGCTGTCGCTGCTGTCAAGCTCAATCAGCAGTTGCCCGGTTTCGACTGTCTGCCCTTCGGCAACGGCTACCTTGACGACACGGCCCGATCCCTGCAGCGCTACCGTTACCCGCTGCGGCGAGATCACCCGGCCGCTGGCGACCACGTTTTGAACCAGCTCACCGCCGGTGGCCGCATAAGCTTGGGTGGGCGTGCCAAGGAGTACGTTGCGCAGCAGGTACAGTGCCAGCGCAATCACCACAAATAGCACGGCGCCGAACTTTAGCCAGGCCCGTGGTGCAATTGTTTTTATTTTTCTGAGTTTGTTGCAGATGCCCAATTTATGATTTTCAGACTTGGCAACGGGATGATTCCCAGCAGTCTGACCAGGCGAAGCGGTGGACTCAGGTTTGGCAGAAACTTGTTCAGATGACGGCGTTGTGTCCAAAGGGTTGACCTGGTTAAATGCTTTGATGCTTCAGTGTGCAGCTTAAAAGTTCATGCTAAACAACTTCAGGCTTTTTGCCTACACAAAAACGGTGCCAAGCAGCAGGCGTCAGGTGACGAACGAGAGGGCGTGCCTTGCACAAGAGTCCTGGCCTGTTTCATACGCTGCTTCACCTGTTGTGTCGATGCGTTAGTCTTGTTAATAACCGCAGCAATAGTTTGCGCAATTCGCTGTACCAGAGCACTACGCTGGCCATTCCCACGCAGGTGAGCCATTGGTCAAGAGTCATTGGTACTGTGCCAAATGCTACGTTCAGAAATCCGATGTTGACAACGGCTATTTGAAGTACAGCCGAAAGTCCCACTGCGGCCCAAATCCAGCGATTGCTCAGGAGGTTGACAAAAGCACTTTGAGTTTCTGAGCGGGCGTTAAAACATTGCAGCAAGTGCGCCATCACCAAGACCGTAAAACCTGCCGTGCGAGCGGTGGCCATGTCAGAAGCTTGGGTGTTGCCACCAACGGGAGCGATCAGCCCGCCTGGCAGGTACATATCCATCGTCAGCAAGGCAACAATGGCAATGACCAGTCCGATTTCAAACACGCCTGCCCACATGTGAAAGTCAATGACCCGCGAATTGATATGCCGTGGTTTGCGGTTCATGACGCCGGGCGTTGGCGGGTCGATCCCCAGTGCCAGGGCTGGCCAGGTGTCTGTGATCAGGTTGAGCCACAAAATTTGTGTGGCCAGCAGCGGCAAAACGACGGCTGCCGATTTGCCATTTTCTGACGTGCTGCTCAGGCCTATCACGCTGGCCCCCACCACACCCAAAAACACCGTCAATACCTCACCCATGTTGGACGACAGCAGGTAACGCAAGAACTTGCGAATGTTGTCGAAAATATTCCGGCCTTCACATATGGCATCAACGATAGTGGCAAAGTTGTCGTCAGCCAATATCACCTTGGCGGCCTCTTTTGAGACCTCCGTGCCGCTGATGCCCATGGCGATGCCCACGTTGGCAGACTTAAGCGCAGGCGCATCGTTCACACCATCACCTGTCATGGCTACCACCTGGCCACCGGCTTGCAGCGCGTCGATGATTTTCAGTTTGTTGGCGGGTGAAACCCGCGCGTAGACCGAGGTTTTGCGTACCGCTAGGGCAAATTCCGCATCGCTCAGCGCATCAAGCTCAAGCCCTGACAAGGTCATGTCTCCGGCCTTGGTAATGCCCAAGTCTGAAGCTATGCGTGCAGCAGTTCGCGGGTGATCCCCCGTGATCATGATGACTCTGATGCCGGCAGTTTGTGCCTGCGCAATGGCCACAGCTGCTTCTTCGCGTGGGGGATCCATCATGCCAACGATACCGACGAACACCAGGTCACGCTCCAGTTCTGCGGTAACCGAATGTTGGTCTGTCAGGCCAGATGTGCGGTAAGCAACAGCCAGGGTACGCAAAGCGGCATCTGACAGGCTGTCCACATCGTCAAGAATTAGTGCGCGTTCTACTTCATCCAGCGGCTTCGTGGTGTTACCGGTCTGGATATGGGTACACTTTTTAAGCAACACATCCGGCGCACCTTTGCAGACGAGGACGACCTGTGCGTTGCGATCCTTGTCAACTTCAAGCGTTGACATCATTTTTCGGTCCGAGGTGAAGGGTATTTCGCCGATCCGCCTGTAACGTTTGCCGCGCTGTAGGGGTGCATCTTGCGACAGTTTGCGTTCTGCCACCAAAAACGCCGCCTCTGTGGGGTCTCCGTGTATCACCCACTGCCCGCTTGCCGATTGCGTCAGTGTCGAGTTACCCGCCAGGCTACCGAAGCTCAGCAGCAGCGCTTGCTCATATTCAAGCGCATCTGAGCTTGAATTTTGTTCATCCTGCAGCACCTGGCCTGCTGGCGCATAGCCGACACCTGTGACAACCGATCTGCCAGCCGCTGTGACAATTTTCTCAATGGTCATTTCAGACCGCGTGAGTGTTCCGGTTTTGTCGGTCGCTATCACGGTGGCTGAGCCCAGTGCCTCAACCGATGATGGCTTTTTGACGATAGCGTTGCGAAAAGCCATACGCCGCACGCCCAGCGCCAACACCACAGACAATATGGCGGGTAGTCCTTCAGGCACAGCCGCTACGGCCAGTGCCACACCAAACAACAATACGCCCACCGCAGCACTGGTGGTCTGAATGTCAGAAACCAGCCAAATCGTACCCACCACAATGATGGTGATGATGATGACGGCGATACCCAAAAGTCGACCAATGTAGGTGACTTCTTTTTCTAGCGGAGTGGGAGCGTCTTTGACAGCTTTGAGCAAAGACGCAATGGCGCCAATTTCGGTGAACATGCCCGTGGCTGTGACAACAGCAAGACCTGTACCTTGAGCCACCGCCGTACCTTTGAAAACCATGTTCAACCTGTCGCCTGGCGCAGCGGTATGTTCAAGTGTGGCCGGGTTTTTTAGTACAGCGTCACTTTCGCCTGTCAGGGGCGCTTCCAGCACGCGAAGTGATGCAGCTTGTGACAGCCTGGCATCTGCACCGACGGCATCCCCTTCTGCAAGCACCAGTATGTCGCCAACAACCAGCTCGGTGCTGCTGATTTGAAGCCGCTGGCCATTACGGATGACTGACGACCGCGCCTCGGTCATCCTGGTCAGCGCATCCACCGCATCCCTGGCCTTGCCTTCCTCCAGATAACCCAATGCCGCGTTGAGCAACACCACTGCAGTAATGACCAGCGCATCTATCGGCCAGCCGACAAAACCCTCGACACCCCAGGCTACCCCTGCGATGACAATGGCGGCCAATAAAAGATAGATCAGGGGGTTTTGAAACTGCGCGAAAAACCTACGCCAAGCGGGTAAGGTCTTTGCTGGCAGCAGCTCATTGCGGCCATCGGCAGCCAACCTGACAGAAGCCTCTTGCGTCGACAGGCCTTCAGCGGTATCGGTTTTGACTGCCCGTAGTACAGCTTCTACAGACTCGACTGACCAGTCGTTTTTTTGGGACAACCGAGTCATTGACTCATGCAGACTGCCGCAATCAAGTGTTGTTGACTTCCTGCATTAATTACTTCACAAGCAGCACAGGAACATCGCAATCGGACACAACGCGCTGCGCAATGCTGCCTATCAACGCCCTGCCAATCAAACCGTGACCGCGTGTGCCCATCACGATCAAATGCGACTTTTGTTTCTCTGCGGCTTTCAAAATTTCATCGACAGGATGTCCGACAACGCTGACACAGCGATAGTTCAAGGTGTGTTTGTCCAAAAATTTCTTGATGGGGTTAAGCACCTTGTCACTTTCCTCACGGTGGTATGCGGCAATCTCGGCAGATCCAAGCATTGCTCTGACCCTACTGGGTACTTGTAGCTGCACGTTCAGAACAAGCAATTCATCGTTATCGCCGACCAGACTCTCGTGAGTAACCAGAAAAGCCAGTGCTTTCTTGGTGTATTTGCTGCCGTCTGCTGCCAATAAAACTTTCATTTTTCAGTCCTTCAGGTTGTGATTGCCAAATGCTCGTGCACCATTTAGCTATTGAATTTCGCGTCAGGTCCCAGTCATTCTTGATGTCGTCACTTGACAAGCAAGACAGGTATGGTGCTTTTCGCAACAACCTTTTGAGCCACACTACCCATAATTGCTCGACCAATCAGATCACGTCCGTGGGTACCCATCAGAATGAGATGCACATGCTCGCTTTCGGCCAGATCGTTGATTTCTGTAGCAATTGAGCCGATAACGCTCACGCAGCGGTACTTGAACGAATGTTTGTCTAAAAACTTTCTGACTGGCGCAAACACCTTTTCGGCTTCTGCTTCTTGCAGCAGAAGAGCTTTTTCGACGCTGATGGCAGCAGTCAGCACGGTTGGCAGGAGTGCCTGAACATTCACAACCAGAAGCTCATCTTGCGAGCCTAAAAACTGCTTGTGCGCAGCTATGTAAGCCAGCGCCTTTTTCGTGTACTCGCTGCCGTCTGCTGCCAGTAGAACTTTCATCTGTATCTCCTTGAGTTATCTCAATACCAATACGGGAATATGCGAATGAGTCAGGACATGCATGGTCTCGCTACCCATCAGCAGGCGCTTCATGCCACGCCTGCCATGGGACGCCATCACGATCAAGTCACACTTGTGTTTTTTGGCGGCGTTGATGATGGCTTCTGCCGTAAAGTCGGATGATACAGTGACCGCTTTTGCTTTGATACCTTCCGCCTCGGCTGCAATTTTGACTTTGTCGGCCACAGCCATGGCTGCGTCTGCCCATTGCTTCTCAACTTGCGCAACGTTGTCTGCAGGGATGGACATGCCGCCTTCAAAGTAGCTGACCGGGTAGCGTGGTACGACCTTGAGAGCCACAATACCGGCACCCGTCAATGCAGCAAGCGCCAAACCGCTTGTCACAGCTTTTTTTGACAGGGAAGAACCGTCGGTTGCAATGAGAATTCTCTGGTACATGATCGACTCCTTAAGTTGGAAGCTTCAGGTTAAAAGAAAACAGTTCATCAGGACTTGATCCAAATCAAGACTTGTTATGGTAACTGGCCTTAATCTATCGCAATGCACTCAGCTGGCACTTCATCTTTTTCTGGCTTTGGGCAACAGGTTGTTCATGAAGACTCAAACTATGGCGATCTTGCTGTATACGACGAGTCCGAGGCATGGGCTGTTTTTAGCCAAGCTGTTGGCCAGAATTCACAATCCCAGGTTTTTCAGTCTTTTGTGGTGGTCAAGGGTATGCATTGCGCAGCTTGCGCGCTGACGCTTGAAGCTGCACTATTGAACGTCAAGGGTGTGCAGGGAGTGCAAGTCAGCGCAGCCAGCGCGCGTGCCAGTGTGACTTGGTCAGCAGCCCAGACCAGGCCGTCCAGTTGGCTGGGTGCGGGACTTTCACAGGGTTACCAGCTGCTGCCTGTTGATGATGCAGTGTCACTTGAAAGCGACCGCCAGCAATCGCGACTGGCTTTGTGGCGTTGGCTGGTGGCAGGTTTTTGCATGATGCAGGTCATGATGTATGCGGCGCCAACCTACTTTACTCAGCCTGGAGATGTGTCGCCTGACATCGAAAAGCTGTTGCGCTGGGCTTCGTGGGTACTTAGCTTGCCTGTTCTGCTGTTTTCTTGCCAGCCATTTTTCAGCAACGCCTGGCGTGACCTGACACGGCGCAGCGTCAGCATGGACTTGCCGGTGGCCATTGGTATTGTGGTGACGTTTGTTGTCAGTACCTTGGCAACTTTCGAGCCGCAGAGCTGGTGGGGGCGCGAGGTCTACTTCGATTCGCTGACCATGTTTGTTTTTTTCCTGCTCACCGGGCGCTGGCTTGAGCAGCGCCTCAATAGCCGAACGGCAGGTGCGCTGGGTGTGCTGATGCAGCGTTTGCCAGTCAGTGTTGAGCGGCAGTTGGCGGATGGCGAATCTGAGCGGGTTGCGATACGCCGCTTGGGGCTTGGTGATGTTGTTCGCGTTTTGCCGGGCGAAGCATTCCCGGCCGATGGCACTGTTCTGGCAGGCGATACTTTTGCTGACGAAGCGCTATTGACAGGTGAGTCCAAGCCCGTGGCACGCGATGCGGGTGATTCGGTTTTGGCTGGCAGCTACAACGTGGGTAACGCCAGCCTCGTGCGTGTTGACAGGTTGGGTGTGTCCACCCGGTACGCGCAAATTGTCTCGCTGATGGAGCGCGCCGCTCTGGACAAGCCACGCATTGCCATACTGGCTGACAGGGTGGCCAAGCCGTTTTTGGTGTTTGTGCTGTTGGCGGCCTTCGCTGCAGCGATTTTTTGGTGGCCCACTGACCCGGCCATGGCACTCATGGCTGCTGTTGCGGTACTTATCGTGACCTGCCCTTGCGCGCTGTCGCTTGCCACTCCTACGGCCATGCTGACGACAGCGGGTTGGCTGGCGCGACACGGTGTGCTGGTGCGACGATTGCAGGCGATTGAACCTCTCAGCGACATTGACACTGTAATTTTTGACAAGACTGGCACGCTGACGGATGCGGCCATGTGTTTGAAATCAGTCCAAACCCGATCGGGAGTTTCCAGCGAAGAGGCGCTTCAATGGGCAGCAGGCTTGGCCGATCAGTCCTTGCACCCGGTATCCCGCACTTTGGTCTTTGCGGCGGGCTCTTTGGCGACTTGCCGTGTGAAGGATGTCAAAGAATTTGCAGGCCTGGGTCTTGAAGGCTGGCTTGTCAGCACGCCAGAAAATATTTGGGGTCCTTTACGCTTGGGTTCTGGGCTCTTTTGCCGGGTAGATTCAAACTGCGATACGGGCAGATCGGTTTTTCTAGCTGATCGCCATGGATGGATTGCAACTTTTGAATTGACCGAAGCCTTGCGACCTGATGCGCTCAAGACTGTCAATGATTTGCTTAAAACTGGCTTGAATGTTTACATGCTGTCGGGTGACGCGAAAGACGCTGTTGAGGGCATCGCACAGCAGCTGGGCATTCGTCAAGCAACAGGCGACTGCACTCCTGAAGACAAGCTGGCGCTGATGAAAGCACTACAAGCCAAAGGTCACAAGGTGTTGATGGTCGGCGACGGTCTGAACGACGGGCCTACGCTGGCTTCGGCAAATGTGTCAGTCGCCATCGGCTCAGCCGTTCCGCTTGCCCAAGCGCAAAGCGATTTTGTTATACCTGGTGCCCAACTATCGATGCTGCCCGAAATGTTATGCCACGCCAAAAACACGCTGCGAATTGTCAAGCAAAACCTGGCTTGGGCAGCACTTTACAACGCTACATGTGTACCGCTGGCCATCAGTGGAATGCTACCTGCCTGGCTGGCTGGGCTTGGCATGGCACTCAGCTCCTTGTTGGTCATGGCCAATGCAGCGCGATTGTCAAACTTTAAACAGCAACGCTGATGGACATCCTATTTCTGCTTGTTCCACTTTCGGTGTTGCTTGCTCTGGCTGTCATGGGTGTGCTGGCTTGGGCAGTCTGGTCGGGTCAGTTTGAAGAGCTTGATTCTGAAAGCGAACGCATCCTTGCGTTTGACGCCGACAAAATTTCAGTCGTAAATGAAGCAAGCTTGATCCATGTCAATGCACGCGACACGGTTCCAAAACACACTCTGCAATAACCAAAGGTAAAGAGGATTCCCAACATGAGTGCCACACTCCCCATTCCAGCCACCCACGCACCACAAAGAGTCTGGTCAGCTTCAAAAGCGACGCTCTACAACGACAAAATTGTTCGGCAATTCAGCATCATGGCGGTCGTTTGGGGCGTTGTCAGCATGCTGGTGGGCGTTTTCATAGCCGCACAAATGGCATGGCCAGAGCTCAATTTTGGCATTTCCTGGCTGTCATTCGGCAGGCTGCGTCCCCTTCACACCAATGCAGCTGTCTTTGCTTTTGGTGGTTGCGCTCTTTTCGCTACCAGTTATTACGTGGTGCAACGCACCTGCCAGACACGCATCATCTCAGACAAGCTGGCAGCTTTTCACTTTTGGGGCTGGCAGGCAGTGATTGTTGGTGCGGCGATTTCTTTACCGTTGGGGTTCACCCGCGGCAAAGAATACGCCGAGCTGGAGTGGCCTATTGCCTTGTTGATCGCGGTGACTTGGGTGGCTTACGCGATCGTCTTTTTCGGCACGATTGGCATTCGAAAGGTACGCCACATTTATGTAGCCAACTGGTTTTATGGTGCTTTCATCATTGCTGTGGCTATGCTGCACATCGTCAACGCAGCCGTTATGCCGGCGGGGTGGATGAAGTCATATTCTGTTTATGCCGGCGTACTGTCAGCAGTAAATAGAACTGTCCGGTTTTAGAGCAAATAGATTGTCCGCTTTTTCTATTTTGTTTGCGATGACTGCAAAGCTGCGTAGGGCGTAGCCCGAAGCGGCTTTGCAGCCATCGCGCGG
>JBILXX010000095.1:0-12848 GCA_044378095.1 Polaromonas sp. | reverse complement strand
TCATCTTGGCCAAATTCGACTACTACCCTGCGATTGTTCATTTTGCTATCCCTCTAAACTGAAGTAATCAGCTTTGGAGTGGATGTTCATATAAAAGTTCAATACATATGCAACACTACACTAGGTAAAGCCCCAAGTCAGACCAATGCAGACAGTTTGACACTGGCTTGAGGAAGAACGGGTGTTTTCAGGCGTCTTTTAAATCTTAAAGCCAATAAATACGGGCGCAAGTAGCTACTGAAATAATAGCGATTATTCAAATGCTTCAAGCTGCACACTGCCATGCAGCACCGCATGCATCAGCCCGGTACGCACAGCATTCGCAAAAGCCCGGGCTGACGGGTTCAGCTCCCTGTCGCGGCGCTGCATCATGAAGACTTCACGCTGCATGGCGGGCTTGAGCGGCACAAACTGCAGGCCGCTGGCTTGCGGGTGCGATGCACCCAGGGCCGACACGACCGCTACGCCCACGCCTGCCTGGGCCAGCGCCAGTTGCAGTGCCAGGCTGCTGACTTCGACGCCGCTTTGCATCTGCTGCACCAGCTTTGAGCCGCGGCTTTGCAGCACTTGCATGATGCTGCTGTCCGTGGGTTCTTTGAGCAGCGGTAGTTGGCGCAAGTCCCCCGCTTTGACGGCGGCTTGCATGTCAAACCTAGCCGGGTCGCCCAGCAGCCCCAGCGGTGCGGTCAGCAGCAGTTGGCAGGCCATGCCGCTGGTGTCGCCAAACAGGGAGCCAATGCCCAGGTCAGTCTCAGCCCGGCTCATGCGGGCCGATATACCCGCGCTGTTGTCGTCGATCAGTGTGAGGCGCACACCCGGGTGGCTCAGCGCAAAGCTGCGCAAAATAGCCGGCAACACGGTGCAGCCAAAGGCGGTACCGACGGCCAGCGTGACCGAACCCGTCAGCCCGGTGGCCTGTTCACGCAGGTCGCTGGTGGCTTGTTGCAAATCACGCAGCAAGCGCTGGGCCACGGGTAAAAACTGACTGCCCTCATGGGTGAGCGTCAACTGGCGCGTGGTGCGCAGCAGCAGCTTGACGCCGAGCTGCGATTCCAGCTCTTGCAGCGCCCGGCTCAGCGCAGGCTGGCTGATGTGCAACGCTTCACCAGCACGTGACACATTCATCAGCTGGGCGGTGGTAACGAACATCTGTAGTTGGCGCTGGCTTAGATTCATAGCTTTTGATTATGAATCAGGCCAATCAATGCATTGGACGAAAGCATGTTGGCTGCCTAAAGTGGCTGTTTACTGTCATAAAAAGGAGCGCCACAATGTCTCAATTAACCCGCCGACTCATCAACCTGACGGCCACGGCCTGTGCCGCCTTGCTGCTGGTCGCCTGCGCCCAGACACCACCTGCCGCCACTCTATTGCCTGCGACGCCAGTGGGTGAAGTCAAAGGCTCAGCCGTGCAGCACACCGCCGCATCAAGCGTTGGTGTGGCCCAGCGTGCTGCCGTGGTGCTGCCCGCCAGCGTGACGGGAGGTGCGATTTACGCGGGCACTTTTGCCAATGCCCCGAAAGATGCAAAAGCCAAGGTACCGGTCGTCGTGTTTATGCATGGCTCATCGGGCCTGGAGCTCAAAGCCATTGGCGAATGGCAGATGTGGCTAGCCAGCCTGGGCGTGGCCAGTGTCGCGCCCGACTCGTTTGCGCTGCCTGACCGCATCACCTACAAGTCCCCTGTCGGCAAAGACGTGTACGAGAAAATCCACGCCCTGCGCGCGTCTGAAATCCCGCTGGCACTGGCGGCATTGCGCACTGCGCCGTGGGCTGACACATCGCGCCTGGTGTTGGCTGGCACCAGTGAAGGCGGGCCAGCCGTGGCGCGTTATGTGGGCAATGAATTTGCGGGCCGCATGCTGTATTCATGGAGCTGCGAAAACAATTACTTTGTGCAAGAGCACCGCACTGCTGTCATTGCCCAGCCGGTACTCAATGTGATGAGCTCGACCGATGTGTTCTTCTCGCCCAGCAACGCCTGGCTGGGCAACAACGCGGCCAAAGGCTACTGTGGTGATGCGCTGAAAGACAACAAGCAGGCTGCGATTGTGCTCATCCCCGGCGCGCCACACACGTTGCTGAACCTGCCAGCGGCGCGCAACGCCACAGCGGGGTTTGTCCGGGATGTGCTCAAGCCTTGATGGTTAAAACGGGCTGCAGACTAATCAATACGGGCGCAAGCAGCTACTAATCAAGCAGCATCGCATGGCCGCTCATCCCGCGCCATGACACTTCTTGTACTTTTTGCCGCTGCCGCAATGGCACAGGTCGTTGCGCCCCGGCGTGACCACGGCGCGTACGGTTTCAACCCGGGGGCCGATGGTTTTCCAGAGTTCGCGCAGGTCGTACACGGCCCAGATGGCTTCGCCAAAGGCATTGAGCCGGGCGATGCTGGTGCTGTGCGCGCCGTCTTCGCTCAAGGGTGAGACTTCGGGCGCAGCCGTGTCGTCTTCGGTCATGGCAACAACGGCTTCGAGCGCGTCATTAAGCCACTTGGCGGCGTCTTTGTCGCGTGGGGCGGCCCATTCTTCGGGCCAATACTCCACCGCAAACATGAAGCCCAGCGCCCAGACCTGGGCAAAAGCAGGCAGCTCTTCGCCTTTGAATTTGGCTTGCTCGTCCTCGGGCATGTCAGCCACCGCACCGCGAATGTCCATGACTTCAGGGTGGTAGCAGCGGTCGTCTTCAAGTGACTTGACCTCTGAGTCCAAAGCTGTGGCCACTTCAATCCAGCGCTGTTGCCACAGGGTTAAAAAGCGCGCGCGTTGTGCGTCATCTACAAACGACCCGCCGTCCTCTTCAGGCTCATCGCCTGCCATCGGCGTGCCCAGCAAGGCGGCCAGATATTCTTCAACCTCAACGGGCCTGCGCATGCAAATCACGGCCGCCATGAAGCCTTCACAAAACTCCCACTGCGGCGTTTCGTCGTACCGGGTGCGAAGGTCGTCAAGAATGGCGTCGAGTTCGTCGAAGGCTTCGACCTCAAGGGGGGTGGGTGTGGTCATCAATACAAGTTACTGAGCGTCACCAGACGCTCTTATGATGCAAAGTGTATCTGCCGCTAATGACCAAGCCACAGGAAACAAACATATGCGCGCCAAAATCAACGCTCTCGATGCTCGCCTGCCAGTGCGTTACAGCTTCATGGCGCTGTGCGCTTTTGGGGTGTTGCTGTCGCTGTTCAGTCTGGTTATTTTTGATGTCGGCTGGCTCGCGCTGCTGGTCAGCGCGGTACTGACGGGCGTGGGTGTTCATGATTTGCGGCAAACACGCCACGCCATTTTGCGCAACTACCCGGTGATTGGCCACTTGCGGTTTTTGTTTGAATTTATCCGGCCCGAGATTCGCCAGTACTTCATTGAAAGCGATGCCGAGGCCGCGCCGTTTTCACGCGCGCAGCGCTCGCTGGTGTACCAGCGCGCCAAGGGCGAGCCAGACAACCAACCGTTTGGCACTCACCTGGATGTCGGCAAGCAAGGCTACGAGTGGGTCAACCACTCCATGTCACCGACCAAGCTGGCCACGCATGACTTTCGCATCTGGATTGGCGGCACGCCTGATGCGCCATCGGTGTCAGCCCAACCTTGTACCCAGCCCTACCGTGCGAGTGTTTTCAACATCTCGGCGCTGAGCTTTGGCTCACTGTCGGCCAACGCGATTCAGGCACTGAACAAGGGCGCCAAGCTGGGTGGCTTTGCACACGACACGGGGGAGGGATCGATTTCAAGCCACCACCGCGCCAACGGCGGCGACTTGATCTGGGAAATTGGCTCAGGCTACTTCGGCTGCCGCAACGACGACGGCACCTTTAACGCCGAGCGCTTTGCTGCCAACGCCATTGACCCGCAGGTCAAGCTGATTGAAATCAAAATGAGCCAGGGTGCCAAGCCCGGTCACGGCGGCATCTTGCCAGGCCCCAAAGTCACGGCCGAAATTGCCGCCGCGCGCGGTGTACCCGAGGGCAAAGACTGCATCTCACCCAGCAGCCACAGTGCGTTCAGCACGCCCCTGGAGATGATGCATTTCATCGCCAGGCTGCGGCAGTTGTCGGGCGGCAAGCCGGTGGGCTTCAAGCTGTGCATTGGCCACCCGTGGGAATGGTTTGCAATTGTCAAAGCCATGCTGGCCACCAACATCACGCCCGACTTTATTGTGGTCGATGGCGCTGAGGGCGGCACAGGTGCAGCACCGGTAGAGTTCAGCGACCATGTGGGTGCGCCGGTGCAAGAAGGTTTGCAACTGGTTCACAACACGCTGATCGGGGTCAATTTACGCAACCGCATCTCCATTGGTGCGGCTGGCAAGGTTGTCAGCGCCTTTGACCTGGTGCGGCTGATGGCATTGGGCGCTGACTGGTGCAATGCGGGGCGCGGCTTCATGATGGCGCTGGGCTGCATCCAGGCGCAGAGCTGCCACACTGGCAAGTGCCCCACAGGCGTGACCACGCAAGACCCACAGCGCCAGCAAGCGCTGGTGGTGCCCGACAAGGCCGAGCGGGTACGCAACTTTCACCGCAGCACATTGCACGCGCTGCAAGAACTGGTGCAGGCGGCGGGCCTGCAACACCCCAGTGAGTTAAGCGCCCATCACATCGTGCGGCGCGTGTCAGACACCGAGGTGCGCTTGCTCAGCAACCTCATCATGCGCATGTCTCCAGGCGTGCTGCTGGGTGATGTGGACAAACAGCACAAGGTTTTTAAAGATTACTGGCCGCTGGCAGATGCCCACAGTTTCAGGGCGGCGAGTCTTCAAGCGGCAGCGGCTTGATGGCGTGCCGTGCCTGGTTGCACGCCGCATGGCTGATGGCCAGATTGGCCTGGTGGCTGTTGCCGCCTTCACTGAGCGGCTGGATATGTTCCAGTGTTGCGTCAATCGCTTCTACATGCAAACCGCAGACCCAGCACGGCACCTGGCCGTGCAGTTGGCGGGCGATGGTGCTGTAGATTTTTAGGCGGGTGTGGGCTAGTTTGCTCATGTTGGTTTAGTTCAGGGTCTTAGGCTAGCAGCGAGCGATCTGCCCGCGTACCCTGCTTCGTGTCCCCCGGGCTTCGCCCTCGTCCTTGACCTACGCAGGGCACACGGGCAGATCGCTCTTTGGGTTTGATCAATGCTGAAGAAGCCAACTAACTTGACGCCCGCGCCAGCCTGTCCCGCACACCGTCCCACTCAATCGCATCAGGCACAGGCTCAATCCAGATCAGCTTCACACCTTGCGCATCAAAGTCACGCAACACGGCAAACAGTTGTTCTGCTGTTGCCAGCGCATCGTCAGGCATGCGGCGGTAGAGCACTTGGCTTGACTTGATGCGCATGATGCTACGCGCGTAAACGGCGATGTGTTTGGCGTCGGCGCCCAGCAAATCAAGCGCGGTTTGAATCGCCTTGGCATCCATCAGGCGCACTGTGGCGTTGGGGGCGTAGTGTGATTCAAGCGTGCCTGGGGCGCGCGGTGCGTCGCCTGTTGTTTGCTCAGCGCTTAAAACGGGTTGCCCGCAGGCTGCGCTGAGCTCTGCACGCGTCAGCACGCCCGGACGGAGCAGCACGGGCTGGCTGCGTGTGCAATCAACAATGCTCGACTCAATGCCAACCTTGCACGACCCACCGTCCAGCACCATCAAGGCATCGCCAAATTCTTGCCGTACGTGCTGGGCGGTGGTGGGGCTGACGCGGCCAAACTTGTTGGCGCTGGGGCCGGCTACGCCAGTACCGCATTCTGTTAAAAACTCAAGCGCCAGCGGATGCGCGGGGCAACGCAGGCCGATGGAGTTTTGCCCACCCGCAGCGGCAGCTGCTACGCCGGGTTTGCGCGGCAGTATCACGGTCAGCGGGCCGGGCCAGAAGGCTTTGATCAAGCGGTCAGCAAACGGCGGCACGCTGCTGGCGTAGTCAAGCACTTGCGCTTGACTGGCGACATGAACAATCAGCGGGTGGTCTGCCGGCCTGCCTTTGGCTGCAAATATTTTGGCAACGGCTACATCGTTGGATGCATCAGCACCCAGCCCGTAAACCGTCTCGGTCGGGAAGGCGACCAGCTCGCCTGCGCGGATATGTTCTGCGGCTTGGGCAACAGTCGTCTTGGTCACGTCACTCATTGCGTCAGTGGTCCAGCCCCGGCAAGCCCAACATATCAGCAGCCCGTCGTGCAACGGATTTCACCGTATCGACATCAGCCCCGGTAATGTTCAGGTGCCCCATCTTGCGGCCCGGTCGGGCACCCTGCTTGCCGTACAGGTGCAGGTGCGTGCCGGGCAGGCTCAGCACAGCTTGCCAGTCGGGCGTGCGCGGCTTGCCAGCCGCGTCAAACCACACATCACCCAGCAAATTGAGCATGATGGCGGGCGAATGCTGGCGCGGCGTGGGCAATGGCAAGCCCGCCATGGCGTGGACCTGCAAATCAAACTGCGACACATCGCACGCATCCATCGTGTAGTGGCCGCTGTTGTGTGGGCGCGGCGCCATCTCGTTGACGATCAAACCGCCATGCGCACTACCGTCATCAACGATGAAAAACTCGACGCACAACACACCCACGTAGTTGATGTGATGCGCTATGGATTCAGTAGCTGCTTGCGCCCGGATTGATTGAGCTGAATGCATATTTGACGGGTAAGCGTGAGTCACGGCCAGGATGCCGTCAACATGCACATTGCGCTGCGGCGCAAAGCTCACCACGCTGCCGTTAAAGCCGCGCGCCACAATCACCGAGCATTCAGCCTTGAGCGGCATCAGCTTTTCAAGCACACAGGCCACGCTCTTCAGATCAGCCCAGGCGGCTGCCAGCTCGGCTGCGTTTTTAACCCGCACCTGGCCTTTGCCGTCATAGCCCATGCGGGCGGTTTTTAAAATGCCGGGCAACAAATGGGCGGGCACAGCTTGAAGTTGCTCAAGTGTTTCAATCACGGCATAAGGTGCGACGCTGACGCCAGAGACACCTGCACAGGCCGTGAAATGCGCCTTTTCTTCAATGCGGTTTTGCGCAATGGCCACGCAGGCGGCACTGGGGGCAACGGGCAGGGTGGCGGCCAACGTGTTTAAAGAGGCTGCAGGCACGTTTTCAAATTCAGTCGTGACGGCATCGCACAAGCTGGCAAGCTGCTTTAAGCCCGCTTCGTCGTTGTATGCGGTTTGCAGTTGCTGGTGGCTGACCAAACCAGCCGGGCTTTGCGGATCAGGATCGAGAACAACCGTCTCAAAACCCAGCCGCTGCGCTGCGTGTACAAACATGCGGCCCAGCTGGCCACCGCCCATCACGCCAAGCGTTGCGGGTTGCCCGTTCGCCGACACCGTTCCAGGAAAGATGGGCTTCATGCGGATGGCGAATGTGACGGAAGCGTCATCGCCCGCGCCGCAGCGGTTTGTTCGGCTCTGAAGGCTTGCAGCTTGTCATGCAGCGCCTTGTCATGCAATGCCAGCATGGCCACGGCAAAGAGCGCCGCGTTGGCCGCACCGGCATTGCCGATCGCAAACGTGGCCACCGGCACGCCCTTGGGCATTTGCACAATGCTGTGCAATGAATCAACACCTGCCAAATGCTTGCTGGCCACCGGTACGCCCAGCACTGGCACGGTCGTTTTGGCAGCCAGCATGCCCGGCAAATGCGCCGCACCGCCCGCCCCTGCAATGATGGCCTGCAGGCCGTTGGCGTGCGCCTGTTCAGCATAGGCAAACAAATCGTCTGGCATGCGGTGGGCTGACACCACGCGTGCGTCATGCGCCACGCCAAACTGCTGCAAGATCTGCACCGCATGCTGCATGGTGTCCCAGTCGCTGGACGAGCCCATGACGACGCCAACGAGAGGCTTGTTTAAAGGTTGGGAAGGGGTCATGGTGGCCTTTGGTGGAGGCCATATTTTACGGGCGGCGTGCTAACCTTCTGCCTGTTGTCATTTTTTGAAGTAAATCGCCATGATGGATGTCACCGTAGCCAATTTTGAAGAGGAAGTCATTGCCGCTTCCATGACCACCCCGGTTCTGGTCGACTTTTGGGCACCGTGGTGCGGCCCATGCAAGTCGTTAGGGGCGATTCTGGAGAAAGTTGAAGTGGCTTACGAAGGCCGCTTCAAGCTCGTCAAAATCGACTCTGACCAGGAGCAGCAACTGGGCGCAGCCTTCGGCATTCGCAGCATCCCGACCTGCGTTTTGATGGTCGGCGGCAAGCCGGTTGACGGCTTTCAGGGCGCGCTGCCCGAGGGCAAAGTCAAGGAGTTTTTGGACAAGCATCTGCCGCCAGCCCCAGAGCCTGAAGAGGAGCTCGCGTTGGAAGAAGTCACACCCGAAGCCGCTTTGGCAAAGCTCAAAGCCGACGTCGCCAATGACCCGACCAATGAATCCGCCCGCTTTGAGCTGGTCAAGGCGCTGCTTTTGAAAGGCGACACCGATGCCGCCAAAGTGGCGTTTGCACCCGTCATCGCACAAACCACAGCGGTACGGCGTTTTGACTCCCTCAAGCGGATGATGGACGCTACTGATTTCGTAGCTGCTTGCGCAGATAAACAGGGCGCTCCAGCCGAGTTTGATGCGAAAATAGCCCTGAACAAGCGTGATTTTGACGCCAGGTTCGACAAAGCCCGCTGGCACATGGCGCATCAGCAATGGACAGCAGCACTTGACGAGCTGCTCGACATCCTGATGCGCGACAAAACCTGGGCAGACGACAAAGCCCGCAAAACGTACATCGCCATCCTCGACATCATCGAGCCGCCCAAACCCAAGGTGGCTGATGGGCAGATTCCACCCGATGACCCGGTGGTGGCAACGTACCGCCGCCGCCTGAGCAGCGTGATTTTGAGCTGACGCTTTCATAGCAAACCACCCAACCGGAGTTGACATGACCTATCTGATCGCTGGCCTGGTATTGTTTTTGGGTGTGCATTCTGTGCGCGTGTTTGCCAACGACTGGCGCACCCGCACCGTGGCGCGTATGGGTGAAAAGCCGTTCAAAGGCGTTTATGCGCTGCTGTCGATTGCAGGCTTTGCGCTGCTGGTCTGGGGCTACGGCCAGGCGCGCCAGCAGGGCGTGATGCTGTGGAACCCGCCGACTGCCATGCGCCACATCGCAGCGCTGCTCACACTCGTGTCGTTTGTGTTGCTGACCGCCGCCTATGTGCCGGGTAACCAGATCAAAGCCAAGCTGCACCACCCCATGGTGCTGGGCACCAAGGTCTGGGCTTTCTCGCATCTGCTGGCCAATGGCTCGCTGGCTGACACCGTGCTGTTCGGCAGCTTTTTGCTGTGGTCGGTGTTGTTGTTTGCCACGTCGCGCAGGCGTGACCGCCGCGAGCAGACTGTTTACCCGGCCGGAACAACCGGCATGACCGCCGTCACGGTGGCGGTTGGCTTCGTGGCTTGGGCGGCCTTTGCGTTCTGGTTGCACCGGGTACTGATTGGCGTGGCACCGTTTGGGGCCATGGGTTCGTAAGCTTGATGTCTTTGGCTGACTTTGTATATCAAACTATACAAAACAACTAAAAAGCGTATCTTCATATACATCAGAAAACGCTATTCATTCAATGTGATACTATTTCTACTCATTCATCAATAAATGAGTAGTTTTATGAGCTTTTTGATTGAAGAGCTAGAGGCTGCGCGCAAAGCCGCTGATTTAAGCCAGGAACAGCTCGCCACCAGCGCAGGCCTGAGCCGCATGACGGTACAGCGCACCGAGGCCGGGCAAATTGACCCGCGCCTGTCGTCGGTGGCTGCGATTGCCAAAACGCTGGGCATGGACTTGATGCTGGTGCCGACTGCATTACGGCCTGAGCTGGAATCGTTTGTAAGATCCGGCGGCCGATTTTTGGGCCAGCCTGCGGGCAGCGGTGCACCGCTGTCTATTGCGCAAACCCTTGTCAAGTCATCAACCAGGCCATAAGCCATGACCACTGACATCCGCTACCTGCGCATGTCGCTGCACCTGCCCGGCGGTGGCAGGCGCGCAATCGGCTACCTGTCGCAGTACGGCGATATTTTGCGTGCCTCGTTTGACGCAGACTACATTGCCGACCCACAGCGGCCCACACTCACGCTAGCCTTGCGTGGCGCGACCGAGGCAGACACCCAGGCCATTCTTGGCGCAGCGCGTGACGCTCGTTTGTCCCGCAGCGACGGCCACTGGCCCAGCTACTTTCAAAACCTGCTGCCCGAAGGCCACAACCGCGACCGCCTGGCACTCGAGCGGCGCTGCAGCCCAGACAACGAGTTTGAGCTGCTTGCCGCTGCCGGCCACGACCTGATGGGCGCGATTGAAGTTGAGCCCGTGCCTGTGCGTGAAGGCATACCCGACACCGTGCGCCACTGGCACACCGCCTTGGGGCTGGACGTGCTGGAGCCCGGTTTTGTCGAGTCCCCGGTTGAAGACGCCGCCGCGCTACCGGGCGTGGTGACCAAGTTTTCAGCCGTGCAAGACGGGCGCCGCTACGTGGTCAAAAGGCAGGGCGCGGCAGGCTCGTTCATCCTCAAACTGCCATCCACCCGCCACCCGGACCTGGTGGCCAACGAAGCAGCGGGCTACCAGCTGTGCGCCGCGCTGGGGCTGGATTGCGCCCAGGCGCAAGTCATCTCACGGGCAGACGCAGACTTGCCAGAGCAATTGCCGTTTGACGACATTTTGGCGGTACGGCGCTTTGACCGGAACGCCAACGGACAAAGAGTGCATATGGAAGAGTTCGCACAAGTTTTGCAGTACGAACCCAAACGCAAATACGGCCAAGGCCTGATGACTGACTACCCCGCCATGCTGCGCGTGCTCGACAGGCTGTCAAGCCGCCCCGCGCAAGATGTGCAGGAGTTCGTCAAGCGCTTTGTGGCGTTTATTTTGATGGGCAACGTCGATGCGCATCTGAAGAACTGGGCGCTGATTTACCCAGACGGCATCACGCCGAAACTTGCACCGCTGTACGACCCGGTCTGCGTGACCGCCCTGTTTGAAAGCGTTCCCCCAGCAGACTACGCCATCAACCGCGCGATTGACGCCACGCTCAGGGCGTTCGGCTTCAATCAACTCGAGGCCCTGCTCAAAACCGCTGGCTTGCAGCGCGTCAGCCGCCTAGTGAGCATTGCCAAACAAACGGTGAAACTGGCGCAAGCCGATTGGCCAGCAGTGCTTGAAAATGCGCCGCCCGGCGTGAAAAGAGCGGTGACTGAACGGCTGGAGGGTGGGGTGATGCTGGCTCAGTGGCGCTATTGATTCAGGAGCCTCAGGAAAGAATTGGAATCTGACCCCGATTAACCCTTGGGCTAGAGGCCGATTTGATACCCTAAAGCGGTTTAAAAATGGTCTGAACACGGCTTTTTAAGCCAAGCCCGGGGCTTTTTCAGGCCATCAGCCGGGTCAAAGCTTCCTGATACTTAGCCGCCGTCTTCGCAATCACCTCATCGGGCAGGCGCGGGGCGGGTGGGGTTTTGTCCCAGGGTTTGCCGTTGATGCGCACGGCCTTCAGCCAGTCGCGGACGAATTGTTTGCACCAAGACGTGTCACCTATTCAATTTGTTTTGGTTCTAACGGCGCGAGAGGCGTCCCATCACCCCAGCGTCTTGCGAATATCCTTGGTCAACAAGTACAAATGGGCCGCGTCTACCGGCGACGGCTCAAAACCGTAGCTTTGGTAAAACCCGATGGCTGCCTCATCGATGGCGTGAACCATCAAGGCCCTGCAGCCTATGACTTCGCTGGCTTGCAAGTACTTGCCCAGTGCGCTTTGCAACAGGCTGCGCCCCAGGCCTTGGGCTTTCAGGTCAACCGCCAGCCGGGCCAGCAGCAGCATGGGGATAGGGTGTCTGGCCAGGCCCTTGCTGATGCGCGGTGGCACGACGGCGTGCTCGGCCGACGCAGCTGCCAGGCTGTAATAACCACTGATCTGCCCCGCTGACACGCTCACAAATGAAAACAATCGGAGTCTGACCCCCATTGTTCGTTTATTGGTCCAGAGGCCAATTTGTCACTCCAAAATACCCAAAAATGCCTGAAACAAAGGTTTTCAAGTTGAGTGTCCAGTGGACATAGGAACAAAATTGCAAGCCGTCGATCAGTTCACCGTCGAATTTTGAAAGTGGAGAGAGTTCCATGACGTCTAACGCTGCGTTGACCGGCGGCTTGCGCATAGCTTTGCGATCCCCGGTTAAAAAAGATCGGACGCCAATGCACGAGGCACCCAAAGACCATCGCGCACAAATCCATAGCCCTTGATCCAGTCCAGCACGGCACCGCAATCCTTCACCTTGAACTCTCGCAACTCCTGCTCTATAGCAACAGTTTGCGGGCCAATCTTGTCACTCGATGTGACCAAAAGTGCGCAGTCAACATCAATTCCCCGATTCTTCTCGATGAAATATGTTCCAACAACGGCACGTGCAATCGCGGGGTCAATAGCCGTCTTGTTTCCGCACACTTTGCACTCAACCAACGCGACAACGTGATTGCCATTGACGAACGTCGAGATCCAAATATCTTTGCCCCCGTCGCCCGTTCGGCTCGTAAGAAATACATCACAGCCCTGGTCTCGCAGGAGATCCGCAATGAGTTCCTCGAACGCATTGGAATCGACTCGCTGTAGGAGAGCCGCTTTCGCTTCAGGTGCCGCCAGGATCTCTTGAATTAGGGCGCTGCAACGAGCATGAACATCAAGAGTGTACTTTCGACTCGAGCCCCGGATTTGGCGGATCAATTCCGGTGAGAAGTTACCCTCAAGGATCTTCCTAGTGTCAACCGGATTCACTAGGCCAACCGAGCCTGTCAGAAATTTTGTGTTTGAGGCATACCATTCCCCCAAAGGAGTTACATGCCCCGCACTACAACCAAGTCCGCTGTCAGCGGCAAATCGGCACAGCCGCAAATTTCAGCCAAGCTACTT